>DASSHB010000032.1:0-24271 GCA_035693125.1 Candidatus Limnocylindrales bacterium
CCGTGCCAGGTCCGAGCGGCCGGTAGCCGCTGCTGTGCGGGCACCCGCGGGCGCCTGAGCTCGTCGACCACGCCAGCGACCAGGACGCCGACGACGCGCCCAGCCTGGGCAACCGCTAGGCGCGGATCCGCCTCCGCGCCATCTCGCCTTCGATCTGGCGCTCGGCCTCGACGTAGGTGTCGATCTGCTCGCGCAGCTGGTTCGCCTCGGGCGTGTAGAGGTGGACCTGTTGCTGCAGGATGTACGACAGCCGGCGGCTCGTCATCCGCACGTGGTCCAGGTTCTTCATCAGGACCAGCGGATCCATCGAGGCGAGATCCGACGGGTGGTACATCTCGTTCATGGCCGCATTCTAGCGACGCTCGTGACGCGGCCGGCGGGCGGCCACCGATCAGCGCCGCCAGCCGGGCCGGCGCGGGGCGGTCACGAGGATCGACGCGGCGATCCCGGCGGCGGCCAGGACCGCCACCGTCCCGGCGATCCAGCGGCCGAGCCCGGTCGCGCCGAGGGACAGCTCGAGCAGCCCCAGCGCGAAGGCCGCGCAGTCGGCCGTCCGCAGGACCGTCGCGCCGCGACCCAGCTGCCAGTCGGCCAGCCCGAACGCGACGCAGCCGCTGAGCGGCAGGACGATGAACAGCGACAGCTGGAACCCGAGCACCGCCGCTCCGGCGGCGTCCTCCCGGGCCCCGAACAGGCCGATGATCGCCACGATCGCGATCGTCGAGGCGAGGAAGACGTGGATGGTCGCGAGGATGGCCCGGCCGCGATCCACCCTCAGATCGCGCGGAGGCCGTGCGGCGGCCAGTCCCAGTCGATGGGCGTCCGGGCCGCGGAGATCGCGCGGCGCCGGCCGGCCTCGGTCGCCCCCAGCACGAGGATTCGATCGGTCTTCGTGGCCCGGCCGGCCTCGGGGCCCCACAGCTTCGTCATCTTCCGGCCGGCCGCCACGTCGTCCCGGGCGATCCCGGCGAGCCGGTAGCCCTCCGGCGCGGCCGCATGCTCCCAGACCTGGTCGGCCAGGCCGATCGCACCGCGGAGCGGCCGGCCGCGGTCGGTCTCCACGTCGCCGACGACGAGGACGACGATCGCGTCGTCGGTCAGGATCGGTCGGAGATCGGCCAGGACCTCGCGCAGGAAGGCGAGGTACGGCTCGCGGTGGTGGGCATCGTCGAGGGCGGCGTCGATCGCGGCGGCATCTTCACCGAGGAACCACGTCCGGAGCCAGTTGTAGTAGCCGTACTTCACGACCCGCAGGTAGGGCGGCGAGGTCACGACGAGCCGGGCCCGGTCCGGCAGCCCTCGCGCCCGGAGGGCCGCCCGGGCGCGCTCGCTCATCGTCCGGGCATCGCCATGGAGGGCGACCCCGGCCGTGCGCGGCAGGGCCTCGCGGTGGAGCCGGCCGAGCTTGCGCTCGAGCCCGCCGAAGACGTCCCGCTCGGGCGACGTGAACGCGGTCCGCGTCGCGAAGTCGCGGACGTAGCGTGGGGCCATGCTGAACGTGTTCGGCATGAGCGTCGAGAGGTACGAGGGACTCTTGCCGTGGAGGATCCCGGTCACGGCCGCGGCGAGGAAGCGGTCCACCCGATCGTCCAGGTCGAGGGCGGTGCGGACGTGCAGGAGCTGGGCGAGCGTCCGTGGATGGAATGCCAGGGCGACCTCGGGAGGCACGGTCTCCACGCGGACGTCGGGCCGGCGGCTGCCGGCGGCCGGGATCGGGGCGGCGAGCGCGAGCGACGGGTCCGCAGCAGTGACCTGGCTCGCGATGCCGAGCCAGGTGGCGGCGTCAGCCGCCCAGGACAGCCGGAGGCTCGCCAGCCGCGTCGCGGTCTCCGCCCTGGACGCGGGCTCGACCTTGGCCGCGGTCAGGAGATGGGCCAGCGGGTTCAGGTCGTTGCCAACCCCGATCCGGCCCTCGGCGCAGGCCTGCAGCGGTGTCGTTCCGCGTCCCGAGAACGGATCCAGGACGACGTCGCCGCGGCGCGAGTAGCGACCGATGAACGCGTGAGCCAGCGCCGCCGGGAAGCTCGCCAGATAGGAGCACATCGGGTGGAGCGCCGGTCCCCACAGCCGCGGGCGGTCCTTCCATTCGGGGTCGATCGGGAGCGCCGGTGCCGCGGCCGGCGCCTCGAGCTCGAGCGCGAGCTGGGTCGCCGGACCATTGCGGGGCTCGAACGTCATGACCTGGGCGGGTCCTCTGGGGCGGACGGGGCGCGGAGCATACCAGACCGATTCGAGCGCCCCGGACGCCGCTGGGCCCGGCGTCTCAGGCGGTGACGACCCGATCGCGGCCCGAGCGCTTGGCGAGGACGAGGCCGACATCGGCTCGGGCGATGATGTCGGCGAAACGCTCGTCGTCGGCGGCCATCGCGGCGCATCCGGCGGAGACCGTCGCCCGGATCTCGGTGCCGTCCGGTCCCGTCACCGACTGCTCGGCGAACCGGCGCCGGATCTCCTCGCAGACGCGGCCCGTCTCCTCGACGGTCGCGCCGTCGAGGATCGCGAGGAACTCCTCGCCGCCGTACCGAGCGACGAGGTCGGAGCCGCGGAACCGGTCGCGGAGGACGTCGGCGAAGCCGCGCAGGATCGCGTCGCCCACCTGATGGCCATGCTGCTTGTTGATCGCCCCGAAGTGGTCGAGGTCGAAGATCGCCACCGCCGTTCGATCGCGTCGCTCGACGGGTCGCCGCGCGCGCGTCGCTTCGAGCCGGGCGATCGCCGTGTCCAGGAAGCGCCGGTTGAACAGGCCGGTGAGCGCGTCACGAACCGACAGCTCGGTGACCTCGGCGTGCAGGAACGTGTTCGTGATCGCGAGGGCGACGAGACCCGCGACGACCGGGAGCGCCTCGAGGTCCTCGGGCCCGAATGGCGTTCCGAGGTCGTTCCGGAAGATCGTGACGGCGCCTACGACGGCGTCGTCGCGGATCAGGGGCGCCGCGACGCCGGCCAGCCTCGGGATCGGGATGCCACTGGCCGCGAGGGTCGCGTTCGTCGTCGCGTCGAATCGGTCGTCCACGACCGGGACCCGGTCGCGGATCGCCCGGCCGGCGAGCCCCTCGCCGCTGGCGACGGGCAGGCCCACGTACGACGCATCGGTGCCCGCGACCGCCCGAACTGCGTAGGTTCCGCTCGTCCGATCGAGGATCGTCAGCGCGACCGAGTTTGCCGCGAACACGTCCAGGAGCTCGTCGACGATCGCCTGGTGGACGCGGGCCGGATCGAGCGTCCCATTGACCGCCGTCGCGAAGGCGGTGAGCCGACGGAAGCGTTCGGCCCGGGCGGCGAGCCGCTCGCGCTCCCGGGCGAGGGCCAGCGCGGAGGCCATCCGGTCGGCCACGAGACGCATCGTCTCGACGTCGCTCCGGTCGAGCTGGGCGCTGGCCCGCGCCTCCACGTTCATCACGCCGAGCAGCTCGCCGTCGGCGACGAGCGGCGCGGCGATCTCGGACCGGACGACGCCGGAGGCGGCGCGGTAGTCCGGATCGGCGGCGACGTCGGGCACGAAGGCGACGTCACGGGTGCGCATCACCCGGCCGATCACGCCGGTCGTGCCGTCGAACTCCTCGATCACGGCCTCGTAGCCGCGCTGGGCGCGGAGCCGGATCGATGTCGCGCCGCCCAGGAAGATCGAGACGAAGTCGTAGCCGAGGTCCTCGTTCAGGAGCGAGACGATCCGCTCGAGCGCCTCGGGCGCGGGGCCGGTCGCCGCGAGGAGCCGCCCGACGCTCTCGACCGCGGCCACCTGGCGGCTGCGCCGCCGATCGCGTGCCAGCGACGCCTGGAGGCGGCGGACGGTGATCATCAGCGCCGCGATCGAGCGTCGCGTCCCGATCGACAGGAGGATCGCGGTCCCGCCGAGCGCGACGGCTCGCTGGGCATCGATCGTCAGGTCGGCCGGCGCGGCCGTCAGGACGGGCAGCAGGTAGAGCGCGATCGCGGCCGCGCCCACGAGGACGGCCTGGCGCGCGCCCTCCGCCGCGGCGAGGGCCACGATCGGGATGAACAGCGCGGCCGTCGGTCGGAACTCTCCGGTCCGGACGAAGCTCGTCGCAACGGAGACGTACAGGATCGCGAGGGCGAAGCGCGCCATCCCCATCATCGCCCGTTGCCTGGCGCTCGGTCGGAGGTAGGGCGCGGCGACAGCGGCGACGGCCTGCGCCGCCATGAACTCGAGGCTCACGGCGACGAGTCGCCAGATGTCCTCGCGAGGGCCGACGGCGGCGATCGCCAGCGACGTGACGACGATCCCCAGCGCCAGCAGCGCCTGCGGGTCGCCGGCGAGCCGGCGGAGCGTGCGGTTCGCCCCGAGGCGGGCCCGGCGCGTCCGCGTCGTGGCCAGGGGGAGGCGCAGCGTCGTCATCGCCGACGAACGTAGCGATCCGGGGCGGACGTGCCCCCATGACGGAGGTCCCGTCGGGTCGTGGTCCGTTCGCCGAACCGGTTCCCCGCGAGGCGCTCCTGGCGCCGATCAGGCGGTGGCGTCCCCGGCTGGATTCGAACCAGCGACCAACGGTTTAGAAGACCGTCGCTCTGTCCACTGAGCTACGGGGACCCGGAGCCGGATCCAGTGTAGGGCCGTGGACGCGCGGCGCCGCTCAGCCGAGGTCCGCGCCCTCCATCTCCAGCTCGTCCGGGTCGTCGAGCGCCTCGTCGGCGTAGCACCAGCGCCAGGACTCGCCCGGCTGGATCGTCATCGCCACGGGATGGCCGCTCTCGCGGAAGTGACCGGAGGCGTGGCGGTTCTTCGACATGTCGCAGCAGCCCACCTGGCCGCAGGTGAGACACGCGCGCAGGTGGACCCAGTCGTCGCCGAGCGCCACGCACTGGTCGCAGACGTCCGAGGCCGGCGGGACCGCGCGCGTCTCCCAGAGGTGGTGGCAGCTGGTCATCGCCGGCCAGCGTACCGCCTCAGCCGGTGACGAGGGTGAGCCCGATCGCATCGGCGGCGACCGGGCTCGAGAGCTGGACGTCGATCGAGCGCAGGACGCCGGGCGATGCCGGGTCGCAGCCGTCGAGCTGCATCTCCCAGCGGGTGCCGGACGGATCGATCACGAGGGCGGGCGTCGTCTCGCACGGCGCCGAGCGCCACGAGAGGCGCACGGTATCGGGCCCGCGGTCCTCGACGGCGATGTTGGCCGGGCCGGGCTCCAGCGGCTGGTCGAAGCCGGAGTCCCCGACCTCGGTCACGGATCCGGAGCGTTCGTTGATCGACAGGTCATAGCGGCCGCCCGCGGCGTCGATCCCGGTGATCACGAACGTCGGCAGGCCCGAATCGACGTGACCGTCGCGCAGCGCCGAGTCCATCGCCGCGGCATCGACATCGGTGTCGAACGTCAGCTCGATCGCGTAGAACGCGGCGATCGCGTCGCCGTAGCAGATCGGCCGGTCGAGGGTCAGCCCGAAGTCGGCGGCGATCGTCAGGCGGTGGACGGTGTCGCACGGCGAGCCCGGCCAGGTGACCCTGACGGTCCGCGCGTCGACGTTCGTCGCGGTCAGGAACTCGGGGCCCTCGCTCTCGCCGAGACGGCCGAGACGCGCTTCGACGAAATGCCCGGATTCGTCGACGATGTCGATCCATGCCGGATTGCCGCCCGTCTGTCGGAGGCTGACGGTCGCGTCCGCGGCGCTGGATGGCTGCACGACCGGAGCCGACGCCACGGGGCTGGCGACGCCGCCGCCCACGAATCCATGCCATGCGGCGGGCTGGACGGGTCCGGCGAAGCGCAGCCGCAGGACGCGGTCCAGCGGGAGCGTGTCACCGGAGCACGACTCACGGGTGATCGTCACGATCTTGTCGGCCACGTCGACCAGCACGCCCCCGGTCGTCTCGCAGCCCAGCCCGATCCAGGTGACGAGCATGGCGTTCCGATCTGCGGCCGGGTCGACCGAGAAGCGGACGTCGTTCTCGCCGACGCTCGCCCCGTCGCCGGGCTGGCCGGACGTGGCGTCCAGCAGGAAGCCGCTCGTGTCCGTCACGTGGACCGTCAGTGGCTGTCCGGCGGTCACGATCAGCGACACGTCGCGGGCGAAGGCGGCGGGCGGCAGCGACGACGGGCCGGTGGACGGCCTGAGCGACGGAGAGGGTTCGGGATTGCCGCCGCTGCCGATGATTGCGAGCCCGATCGCGGCGATCAGCAGCGCCGCCCCGGCGAGGAGGACGCCTGGACGCAGGCCGACGATCGTCCGCGGCCCGGCCATGACGTCACGGCGAAGGGCAGCGAGCGGATCACGCCGGCGCGGCGTCGCCCGCGCGTGGGCCAGCGCGGCGATGACCGGCGGCTCCGGCGCGACGGTCGGCCCGTCGCGGAGGAATTCGCCGAGGGAACGATCGAAGTCGTCGAGGTTCGTCATGCGATGGACTCCCGACCGCTCCCGATCCGGGAATCGGCGTCGATGGCGGCTCGCAACGCGCGAGCCGCATAGTGGAGGCGCGAGCCGGCGGTGCCGATCGGGATCCCGATCGCGTCAGCGATCTCGGCCAGGCTCAGGCCGGCGTAATGCTGGAGGACGAGGACGGCTCGCTGCTCGGGCGTGATCCGCCGGAATCCCCGCTCGAGGAGCTCGCGGTCGGCGACCGCGCCGATCTCGTCCGGGCCCTGGGACGGTTCGGAATCGCCCGCGAGGAGCGCTGCGTCGCCGCGACCTCGTCCCGCTCGACGGGCCTCGGTCAGCGCCGCCCGGACGATCAGGCGGTAGGTCCAGGCGTCGAACCGGTCCGCGTCCCGCAAGCGAGGGAGCTCGTTCCAGATCGCGATCAGGGCCTGCTGGAGCGCATCCTCCGCGAGGTGCTGGTCGCGCAGGACCCGGTATGCGATTCCGTACAGCCGGTTCGACGCCAACCGGACGAGGGCGTCGAACGCCTCGTGGTCGCCCCCGGCGGCCCGCCGCACGAGCTCTCGTTGATCCATGCCAGCCTCGCTGGAGGCCGGTTCGTCCGGCCGTCACCAAGGATGAGGGCCGCGGCCCCCGCGCTCTTCAATCTTTGCGGCCCGCTCCCGCGCCTGCCGACCGGACCGGCCGGAGGGGCACTTCGGACCGTGGCCGGGGCGGTCTCCGTCCGGCGACACTGTGGACATGCGAATCGTCTCCGCCGCCGAGGCCGTGTCCGGGATCCGGAGCGGCGACCAGGTCTACCTCCATTGCGCGGCCGCGACGCCGTCGGTGCTCCTCGACGCGCTCGTCGCCCGGGCCCCCGAGCTGCGCGACGTCGGGATGGTCCATCTCCACACGGAGGGACCAGGTCCCCATCTCGAGCCCTCGTTGGCGGGCAGCTTCCGCCACCGGGCGCTGTTCATCGGCCCGAACGCGCGGGCCGCCGTGAACGAGGGCCGGGCCGACTACGTGCCGATCTTCCTGTCCGACGTCCCGCGCCTGTTCCGATCGGGCGCCCTGCCGCTCGACGTCGTCTTCGTCAACGCGACGCCGCCCGACGATCACGGCTTCTGCTCGCTCGGGGTGTCGGTCGAGGCGGTCCAGGCCGCGATCGCATCGGCCGGCAGCGTGATCGTCCAGTTCAACCGGGCGATGCCCCGGACGCTCGGTGAGAGCTTCATCCACGTCGACGACATCGACCTGGCGGTCGAGGTCGACCAGCCGCCGTACGAGTTGCACGCGCCGCGGATCGGCGACGTCGAGCGGCGGATCGGCGAGCACGTCGCGGAGCTCGTCCCCGACGGCGCCACGCTCCAGCTGGGGATCGGCGCGATCCCGGCCGCCGCCGCCTACCACCTCCGCGATCGGCGCGACCTGGGCATCCACACCGAGATGTTCAGCGATGCGGTCGTGGACCTCGTCGAGGCCGGCGCGATCACCGGCGCCCGCAAGGAGCGCAACCGGGGCAAGATCGTGACCGCGTTCCTGATGGGCAGCCAGCGCCTCTACGACTTCGTGAACGACAACCCGATGGTCGAGATGCGGCCGGTCGACTTCACCAACGACACCCACGTCATCCGCTCGTTCGCGTCGATGACCGCGATCAACTCGGCGATCGAGGTCGATCTGAGCGGCCAGGTCGTCGCCGACTCGATCGGCGACCGGCTGTACAGCGGCGTGGGCGGTCAGATGGACTTCATCCGCGGCGCGGCCCTGGCGGAGCACGGCCGGGCGATCATCGCCCTTCCGGCAACCGCCGCGGACGGCCGGTTCTCGCGGATCGTCAGCCACCTGAAGCCGGGCGCGGGGGTCGTGACGACCCGGGCCCACGTCCGGACGATCGTGACCGAGTTCGGCGTCGCCGAGCTGTTCGGGAAGTCGATCCGCGAGCGGGTCGATGCGCTGATCGGGATCGCCCATCCCGACCACCGGGACCGGCTGCGCTTCGAGGCGAACCGGATCCGCGAAGGCTGCTGATCGTCGGCTTCGAGCGCCTCGTCGGCTTCGAGCGCCGGCCCGCGGCTGGCGGTCCGTCGCTTCGGCCCGTCCGCGGGTGGCCGTCGCGGGGGCCCGACGCGCGTGGTCAGGCCGCCTGGCGGAGCCCCGTGAGGTCGAGCGAGGCCTCGACGACCCCCGCGCCGACCGGCCGCGTTCGAACCGGCAGATCGACGCCGCCGAGCAGACGCTGGATCGCCGGATTGCCGGCCAGCATCGTCGCGACGAGGGAGCGGTACCCGTCGCGGCGGGCGGCCTCGACCGCGGCGCCGACGAGCCGCCGCCCGATTCCGTGGCCCTGCCAGCGGTCATCGACGGCAACGGCGACCTCCGCCGTCGACTCGTCGACCGGTTCGACGCAGACGTGGCCGACGATCCGCAGATCTGGCCCGGCGGGGACCGCCACGAAGCCCTCCCGATGGGTGTGGTCGGCCCCGCAGAACCAACGCGACTGGCCGGGGCCGATCCCGCTCGTGACGCCGAAGAAGCGCGTCCGCCGGCTTTCGTCCGACAGCTCGGCGTAGAACGCCCGGAGCGCGTCGGCGTCGGCGGGACGGATCGCCCGGATCCGGACGGGCCGCGCGGGTCCGCTGGTGCGATCGATCTCCATGACCCGACCGTAGCGTCCGGCGCGGCGCACGAGCAGGGGCGGATCGGCCCCTCCGCGGCGGCCGAACGGACCGACTCTGGTGCTCGCGGGCAGGCCCGAGCCAGGTTCGCTAGGCTGGACCGGACGGCCGCATCCGGCGAGCCCGCGACGGCCGCCTCCGGAGACCGCGATGACCAGCCCGACGATCGCCGACCAGGGTGGCCCGCTGACGGCCGACGAGCTCGATCGGATCGATGCCTGGTGGAGGGCGGCGAACTACCTGTCCGTCGGCCAGATCTACCTTCTGGCCAACCCGCTCCTCCGGGAGCCGCTCCGCCCCGAGCACGTCAAGATCCGGCTCCTCGGCCACTGGGGGACGACGCCCGGGCTGAACCTGGTCTACGCGCATCTGAACCGCGTGATCGTGGCCCGTGACCTGGACGCGATCTGGGTCGTGGGTCCGGGCCATGGCGGTCCGGCGGCGGTGGCCAACGCCTGGCTGGAGGGCACGCTTCCCGAGGTCGTGCCCGAGGTGGGCCATGACGAGGCCGGCATGGCCCGCCTGTTCAAGCGCTTCTCGTTCCCCGGCGGCGTCGGCTCGCACGTGACGCCCGAGACGCCGGGCAGCATCCACGAGGGCGGCGAGCTGGGCTACGCGCTGTCGCATGCGTACGGGGCGGCCTTCGACTCCCCGGACCTGACCGTGTTCTGCGTGATCGGCGACGGCGAGGCCGAGACAGGCCCGCTCGCCGCCGGCTGGCACGGGAACAAGTTCCTCAGCCCACGGACGGACGGCGCGGTCGTGCCGATCCTCCACCTGAACGGGTACAAGATCGCGAACCCGACGATCCTCGCCCGGATCCCCGATCACGAGCTGGACGCGTTCCTGCGCGGCAACGGCTACGACCCGATCGTCGTCGCCGGAGACGAGCCGGCGGCCGTCCATCAGGCGCTCGCGGCGGCGCTCGACCGGACCCTGGACCGGGTCGCCGAGATCCAGGACGGCGCGCGCCGGAAGGGCGTCGACGAGCGCCCGATCTGGCCGATGATCGTCCTCCGGACCCCGAAGGGCTGGACCGGGCCGCACACGGTCGACGGGCTGTTGACCGAAGGGACCTGGCGCTCCCACCAGGTCCCGTTCGCAAACGTGCGTGGCAACCCGGAGCACCTCCGGCTGCTCGAGTCGTGGCTCCGCAGCTACCGGCCCGAGGAGCTCTTCGACGCGGCCGGCGCGCCGCGCCTCGACCGGCTGGCCGCCGCGCCCGCCGGGCCTCGCCGGATCAGCGCCAACCCGATCACGAACGCCGGCGGCGAGCGCGCGCCCGACCTCGAGCTGCCGGACTTCCGGTCGCACGGCGTGGCGGTCAGCCAACCCGGCACGGGAACGGCGGAGGCGACGAAGGTCACCGGCGAGTGGCTCCGCGAGGTGATCCGCGCGAATCCGCGCTCGTTCCGGATCTTCGGCCCCGACGAGACGGCCTCGAACCGGCTCCAGGCCGTCCTGGAGGCGACCGACAAGGCGTGGCAGGAGCCGATTCTGCCGACCGACGAGCATCTGGCCCGGACGGGCCGTGTCGTCGAGGTCCTGTCCGAGCACAACTGCCAGGGCTGGCTCGAGGGCTACACGCTGACCGGCCGGCACGGCCTGTTCGACTGCTACGAGGCATTCATCCACATCGTCGATTCGATGGTCAACCAGCACGCGAAGTGGCTGAAGATGACTCGCGAGATCGCGTGGCGGCGGTCGATCCCGTCGCTCAACTACCTCCTGTCGAGCCACGTCTGGCGCCAGGATCACAACGGCTTCAGCCACCAGGACCCGGGCTTCATCGACTTCGTCATGAACAAGAAGGCCGAGGTGATCCGGGTGTACCTCCCGCCGGACGCCAACACGCTGCTCTCGGTCATGGACCACTGCCTCCGGTCACGCCACTACATCAACGTCGTCGTCGCCGGCAAGCAACCGGCACTGACCTACCTGGGGCTGGATGACGCGATCCGCCATTGCACGGCGGGTCTGGGGATCTGGGACTGGGCGGGAGCGGGGGTCGGCCAACCGGACGTCGTGCTGGGCTGTGCCGGTGACGTCCCGACGCTCGAAGCCCTGGCCGCCGCCGCGATCCTCCGGCGCGAGCTGCCCGACCTCCGCGTCCGGTTCGTGAACGTCGTCGACCTGATGCGGCTCCAACCGCCGAGCGAGCATCCCCACGGGATCAGCGACGCCGCGTTCGACGAGCTGTTCACCGCCGACCGGCCGATCGTCTTCGCCTATCACGGCTATCCGTGGCTGATCCATCGCCTGACGTACCGCCGAGCGAACCACGGCAATCTCCACGTCCGCGGCTACAAGGAGGAGGGGACTGTCACGACGCCGTTCGACATGGTCATGCGCAACGACCTGGACCGGTTCCACCTCGTCATGGACGTGATCGATCGGGTGCCCGGGCTCGGCACGCGGGCGGCCGAGGTCCGCGCCCGGATGGTGTCCGAACGGGCCCGGGCGCGGGCCTATGCCGAGGAGACCGGCGACGATCCGGCCGACATCCGCGACTGGGTCTGGCCGGGCTGACCGACCGAGCGTGCGTGTCCTCGTCCTGAACCCGGGCTCCAGCACGCTGAAGGCGGCCGTCCTCGAGCCGCCGGCGGTGGCTCCGCTGGCGAGTGCCGAGGTCGAACGTGGATCCGACGCCAGCCGGCAGGAGGACGCTTCCGATGCGGTTCGACGCGCCCTCGACGCGGTCGGGCTCGATCGCGGGCAGGCCCCGACGATCACGGCCGTCGGCTACCGCGTCGCCCACGGCGGGACGCGGCTCACGGCGCCGCTGGTGGTGGACGACGGCGTGCTCGCTGAGATCGAGTCCCTGAGCCCGCTCGCCCCGCTCCACAACCCCGTCGCCGCCGCGACGATCCGGGCTGGCCGGACACTCCTCCCGGCGGCGACCCACGTGGCGGCCTTCGACACCGCGTTCCACGCGACCCTCCCCGATGACGCGATCCGCTACGCGGTCCCGGCCCGCTGGGCGGCCGAGTGGGGCGTCCGCCGCTTCGGCTTCCACGGCCTGTCCGTCCAGTGGGCGACCCGCCGGACGGCCGAGATCCTGGGTCGCGCCGCCGGAGACCTGGGGATCCTCGTGGCCCATCTCGGCAGTGGCTGCTCCGTGACGGCGGTGGAAGGGGGTCGCTCGGTCGACACCTCGATGGGCATGACGCCGCTCGAAGGGCTGGTCATGGGAACCCGCGCCGGCTCGATCGATCCCGGCATCCTCCTGGGCCTGCTGCGCGACGAGCACCTCGGACTGGACGAGCTGGCCGAGGACCTCGACCACGCCGCCGGCTTGCTGGGCCTCTCCGGCCGGTCGGCGGACGTCCGGGAGCTGCTCGCTGCCGAGGCGGCCGGGGACGAGGCGGCCCGGCTCGCGCTGGCGGTCTTCGTGCGCCGGGCCGCCGCCGGGATCGCCGCCGCTGCGACGGCGCTCCGGCGCGTCGACGCGATCGTGTTCACGGGCGGGATCGGCCAGCACTCGGGACCGCTCCGGCGACGGATCCTCGGCCGGCTCGGGGCGCTCGGCGTCGACTCGGCATTCGCCGCGGACGCGGACCGGCCGAGCGATCTGGGCGACTGGTCGCTCGCCGCCCGGACCGGACCGTCGGTGGTGATCGTCGCGGCGCGCGAGGACGTCGTGATCGCCGAGGCTGCGGCGGAGCTCGCGGGCTCGGGCTAGGCGCCGGTCAGGCGACCGACGCGGACCGTGCCTGGTCGATCAGGCTGGCGGCCTCCTGGATCGGGATCGCGAAGCCCAGGCCCTCGGCGCTGGAGGCGGTCGCCGTGTTCACGCCGATCACCTGGCCGGACGCGTTCAGGAGCGGGCCGCCGCTGTTGCCCTGGTTGATCGCCGCGTCGGTCTGGATCAGGCCCTTGAGCGTGACGGGCCGGCCCGTCTGCTCGTCCTGGACCGTGATCGTGCGGTCGAGGGCGGAGACGATTCCCTTCGTCACCGTCTCGGTGTAGGTCCCGAGCGGGCTGCCGATCGCGATCGCCGTCTGGCCCACCTGGATCGACGCGCTGTCGCCGATCGTCGCCGGCGTCAGCCCGGTCGCGTCGATCTTCACCAGCGCGAGGTCCTGTGTGTCCGAGATCGTCACGACGCTCGCCGGGTACTCGCTGCCGTCGGCGAGCGTCGCGGTCAGGCTCTGCGATCCCTCGACGACGTGGCGGTTCGTCAGCGTGTAGCCATCGGCGGTGAGGATGATGCCGGAGCCGATGCCGGTCGCGGCGCCGCCGAACGGTCCGCGAGCAGTCTCGATCTGGGACGTCAGGGTCACGACGGAATTCTTCGCCGAGGCGACGACGGCCGTGATGTCCTCTCGGGTCACGTTCGTGGTGGTGGTTCCGCCGTTGCTCGCGACGTTCGCGTTCGGGACGGCGGCCGGGGCCGGGGTCACGGCCGCCGGCCGGAGCGCCGAGACCAGGGCGACGGTCCCGCCCGAGGCGAGGACGGCCGAGAGCACCGCGGCGCCGATCACCGATCGCAGGCCTGCGCCACGCCGGGTTGCTCGGTGCGAGTCGTGACGGACCGGTGTGGTGATCACGCCCGCGGGCGCCGGCTCGAACTGGGGCGGAACGCCGGCCGGCTCCGCGGAATCGGCCGGCCACGACCAGCCGGCGGCGTCGCCGGGCTGCCGTGGGGCGACCTCGGCCCAGGTGCCGGGAGACGACGAGGCCGGAGGCGGGTTGTCGGCCGCCCCGAGGCTGGGCGAGCGGGGCGCCCAAGGGGACGGGGTTGTGGAGCGCTCGGCGGCGGGATCCCCGAACGGGGAGTCGCCGCGGGAGGAGTCGTCGGAAGCCATCAGGCGGATCTCCGGATCGGCAGGGTGCGTGTCACCGTCCATGACACGCCGAGCGCGTGAGATCGTCCTGAGACGGCTCGGCCGTCCGCGATGTCGATCAGCCCGCCTGCCCGCTCGCCTCGGGCGCCTCGGATGCGTCCGGCCGGTGGTCCTTCGGCTTGGCGGCCCTCGGTGCGCGCAGCGTCCCGGCCAGGACCGAGGTCGCGTCGATCGAGCCGTCGGCGCGCCGGTCCCCGCTGACGAGCGCGACCTGCCCGGCCGCCAGGTCCTTCAATGCCGCCTGGTCGACGCCGCGGACGCGGATGGCCGTGGAGTCGCCGACATGGACGGTGATCGTCTTGCCGTCCCGGCCCGTCAGGGTCAGGGTGCTGCCGTCGACCTTCGTGATCGCGCCCACGACGGTCGGCAGCACGACGTCCACGGCCCGGATCGTGAAGGTCCCGTCCGATTCCTGGTGCTGGCGGAAGCGGATCGTGTCGCCCACGTGCAGATCGGCCGCTGTCGCCGGGGCGCCGCCACGGGTGATCGTCGTGGTCGCGCCAAGGGTGATCGTTCGCGTCCAGCCGTCGGCGGTTGCGAGCGCCACCTCCGTGCCGTCGATCGCGCGGATCTGCACCTGGCCGAAGCCGCGACCCAGGCCCTGGTCCGGGCGGCCGCCGGGGTTGGCGAGCTGTCCGCCGAACGGACCGAACCCGAAGGACGGCCCGAACCCGCCGTGGCCGAACCCATTGCCACGTGGCTCCTTGTCAGGGGCGGCGGATCCGCTCGCGGCCGCCCGTGGTCCGGCGCCCGTCGCGGGGCTCGGGGAGGCCCCCATGACCACGGCCGTGCCGATCGCGACGACGAGGGTCGTGCCGAGGACCAGACCGGCGCGGAGGGCGGACGTCTTCGAGGTCGTCCGCCCGGCGAAGGTCGGTGGCGCGGCCGGAACGGGGTCCGTGGGGGCGGAACTCGGCGCGAATGGCTCGTGCATCGACGCGATCCTACGCGGCCCTGCCTCGCGGTGTCCTGAGAGCGGTGTGGCCCCGCACCGCTCAGCCGGGGCGGGCAACCTGGTCGCGAGCCACCGGTCCCGGATCGGTGACGCCACGCGCCGGTCGTTCGGCGCTCGGCAGTCGGACGATGAATCGAGCGCCGCCCGATGGGCGATTCGTGACGATGATCCGGCCGTCGTGGACGTCCACGATCGACTTCGCGATCGCGAGACCCAGTCCCGTCCCGCCCGCTGCCGCGCCCGGCGCCCGCCAGAACCGCTCGAACACGTGGGGCATGTCCTCGACCCGGATGCCGGGTCCGTCGTCGTCCACCTCGAGGACGGCCTCGCGATCGTCGGCCCGGACGGAGACCCGCACCGCGCCGCCCCGTGGCGTGTGGCGGATCGCGTTGTCAACGAGGATCACGATCAGCTGCCGGAGGCGGGCCCGGTCGCCGTCGACGATCGCCGGCTCGGGATCCAAACCCAGGCTCACACCCCGATCCGATGCGGTTGCGACCAGGGCGCCGGCGCCCTCCGCCGCGACATCGCCGAGGTCGACGGGCAGCCGGCTCAGGCCGATCGCGCCGGAGTCGGAACGGGCGAGGAGCAGGAGGTCTTCCACGAGCGAGGTGAGGTGGCCCACCTCGGCGTCGATGTCGTCGAGCGCGTCGGACACGGGCAGGCCGGCCGACCCGCTCCGCCGGAGGTGCTCGACGGAGCTCCGGATCACGGTCAGTGGCGTTCGCAGCTCATGGCTCGCGTCCGCTGCGAACTCGCGCTGGCGGCGGAGCGCGGCGCGCTGCTGGACGAGCGACTCGCGGATCGGGACGAGCGCGCGGCGGGCGTAGATCGCCCCGAAGCCGACGGCCGCGAGGACGACGAGTGCGCCGCCGACCAGGAGCACGATCCGGATCGCATCGAGCGTCTGCTGTTCGGTGGTCCGGTCCTGGACGACCTGGATGTACACGTCCCCGACGGTCGTCGTGGCGCGCTCGGTCTTGACCCGGATCGGGATGTCCGTCGGGAGGCCGTCCTGGCCGATCGTGCGAAGGGTCGCGAGCCGGACGTCATCGCCACCAGCAGCCGCCGCGGCGCCGACGCTCGTCTGGATCGGCAGCCCCGGCAGCATCGGGCCGCGGCCCAGGTTGTTGCCCTGGGCATCGACGGCGAGCGCGAACGTTCCGGCACCTCCGAAGATGAATCCGTACTCGGGTCCGGACGGCCGGAGCCCCGGGTGCTCGAGCGCGTCGACGATCTGGTCGGTCCGTTCCGTCAGCTGGCCGACGGCGTTCGTCTCCAGCGTCCGGGCGGCACTGACGTAGAGGGCCAGGCCGAGGGCGGCCAGGACGAGGAGGGTGAGGAGGCCGCTGAACAGCGCGAGACGCAGGCCGACCGAGCGGATCAGGCGGTTGTCCGCCGAGCGGGCTCGGTCGTCGGCCAGGTCGCCGGCCGTTCGAGCTCCGTCAGGCATTGTTGAGCCGGTAGCCCACACCGCGGACGGTCTCGATCCGGTCGCCCTCGCGGCCGAGCTTCGTCCGCAGGTAGTGGACATAGGCATCGACGGCGTTCGGGGTGACGGCGACACCGAAGGGCCACGCCTGGTCGAGGAGCTGGTCGCGGCTCAGGGCCTGGCCCGGATGACGCAGGAGCGACTCGAGGAGGGAGAATTCGCGCGGGCTCAGGTCGACCGCCTCATCGCGGATCGTCACCGTCCGGGAGGCCTCGTCGAGCGCGATGGGCCCGGCCACGAGACGGGGACCCGGCCGCCGCGCGCCGGCCTCGGCCCGGCGACCGAGGGCCCGCAGTCGCGCGGCCAGCTCGTCGTACGAGAAGGGCTTGACGAGGTAGTCGTCGGCGCCGGCATCCAGTCCGGTGACCCGGTCGGTCACGGTGTCCCGGGCGGTGAGCATGAGGATCGCCAGGTCGCGCCGCTCGGCGCGGATCCGGCGGGCGACCTCCAGCCCGCTGATGTCGGGCAGCCCCAGGTCGAGGATCACGACGTCGATCCCGTTCTCGCCGAGCGCGTACTCGAGCCCGGTCTCGCCGTCCCCGGCGATCTCGACGTTGTGGCGATCCTGTTCGAGGAGGCGGGCGAGCGACCGACCGAGCCGTTCGTCGTCCTCGACGAGGAGGAGCTTCATCCTGTCGCGGTCCTCGATGCAGGCTCGGTCGCAGGTCTGGGGCTGCTGCGGTCGATCGTGCCAGATGCTCGATGGTGGCGTCCCAGCCGTGGATCGGGAGGAGGAGGGGAGACGATCCACGGCCGGACGCGACGACTCGAAGGATCGTGCCGGCCGATGAGAGCGGCATGAGACGCTCGGACGCCCGCCCTCGTCTGCCCGGCGGACTGCCCCGTGGTACCTGCGACTAGCCCAAAGTACGGCTTGGCGTCCCTGCTCCCCACCCATACATTCCGCTCGTCAGCGAGCCCCAGTCCACCACTCGGCACCCCACGGGCTCGACCGACAGGCAACGACATTCGAACGCGACTACAAGTGAGGCAACGACCAGATGGGGTCCATGGCCGTCAACGAGCTCGGGCCGATGCTCACGGCGACGGAAGTCGCCGAGATGCTCCACCTTCACGTCAACACCGTGAAGCGACTGGGCGATCGCGGAGAGCTTCCGTTCTATCGAGTCTGCAAGCGCGGTGACCGCCGCTTCCGGCTCGATGACGTGATGAAGTTCCTCTCCCAGAATCGCTGAGCACCGGCGGCCCCGAGCCGCCGTCACAACCGAATCGCTCTCGAAGCGTCCGCTCCGCCGGCGGGCGCTTCTTCACGTCCGGCGCCGGTCCGAAGCGCTGGGTCCGTGAAGCGCCTCCAGGTATGGCTCGAGGGTCGGCTCGCGTCCCAGGAACTGCCGCATCCGGTCCATGGGGTCTGGCGCCCAGCCCGGTTCCAGAAGCCGTCGCCGGTAGTCGGATCCCACCTCTGGCGACAGGGCACCCTCGCGCCGGAATCGGCCCAGGATCTCCTCGAGCAGCGCCTGTGCCCAGAGGAAGCCGTACATCACGGCGTCGTAGCCCAGGGCCATGATCATCAGCGGGCTGGGCGAGAACCGATCGACCGACCGTCGGGTCCCGCGGATCGACCATGCGTCGCGCCAGGCCACATCCAGATCGACGACGTGCGGGCCGTGGAGGGCGGCGTCCATCCGGGCAAACCACAGGAAGCGCAGGTTCTGGAGAGCCACACCGGTCTCGGCGGCGCGCGCGTAGGCGCGGATCTGCTCGACGTCGAGCGGGCCACCAGTGGCCGGGTCACGGCCCAACTCCACGAGGACCTCGGGGAGGGCCGCCCAACGGCCGATCGACTGGGACGGCGCCTCGGTCCAGTCGCTGATCCAGGCCTCGGTGTCGATCGGCGCGAAGCGGGAGCTGCCGAGCATGAAGTCGAGGGCGTGGCCCAGCTCGTGGAAGAGCGCCTCGATGTCGCCTGGCGCGAGGAGCGCAGGCGTCCCGGCCCCCGGCGGGGCGAGGAAGAGGATGATCGCAGTATGGGTTGGCTGCGGCCGCCCGGCGCCGTCCGTCCCGCCGAACGTCAGGAAGTCGCACATTCCGCTGACCCCGGTGACCTTGCCGTCGCGCGCGAACGGATCGAGCAGAATCGTTCCGATCGCGCGCCCGCTCGTGGCGTCGCTGAGATCCAACCGGCGGACATCCGGATGCCAGCCACCAACGGCGTCGGTCTTCTCGACGCAGCGGACGCCGAACACCCGCTCCAACACACTGGCGAGTCCGGCCAGGACCCGGTCGAGCGGGAACGCTTCGCGCAGCCTGGCGCCGTCTGCGCCGAGCTGATCGCGAAGCAGGGCGAGACCGCGCGGCACGTCCCAATCCTCGAGGACGAGGGACTCCGGAGCGACCCCGATCTCGGCGGCGAGTGGACCTTGGATCGCGTCGAGCTGGCGGTCCCGGGCCGCGAGGAAGTCCGGCTCCAGCTCATCGAGGAATCGTTCGATCGCTGCCGGGCCGCCGATCGTGCCACCGGCCGCGCGAACGTCGGCCCAGGAGCGGGTCCCGAGCATCTCGGCCATGCGCCGGTGAATCGCGACGAGCTCCTCGATCACCGGCCGGTTCGCCGCCTCGGCGATCGCGAACCAGCGCCGCTGGACGGCCTCGCGGACACCCCGGTCGGCCACCCGTTCGAGGATCGTCTGCCGCAGCTCGATCGGGATCGCGACCGTTCCGGGCTCATCGCCGGGCGTCAGCCCGTCCACAACGGCGCGGGACAGCCCGGCCAGGCGCTCACGTTCGACGACGATCGGGGCTCGATCGCCGCCCTGGTTGGCGATGTACGCGCCCTGCAGCTCGCCCACGCGGGTCTCGAGGGCGTGAAGCTCGTCCCGACTGGCGGCGTCGAGCTCGGCGCCGGCGCTCCGCATCGAGGCGATCCAGCGCGCCCGCACCGTTACCGCGTCGCGGTCGAGCGACGCCGGATCGATGCGCCGAAGGGCCGCCAGGAGCGAGCCCTCGCGCTGGACCTCGGCCCGCCATGTCGCGATCCGCTGGCCGGCGAAATCGGCGGCCGCGCGCACGTCCGGGTCCGGATGGACCACGGACAGGACGGCGCTCCGGCCATAGGCGCCGAAGATCGCGCGCGAGGCGTCGCTGATCGCCGTCAGGACGTCGAGGCCAGGCTCGAGCGAACGAGCCCGATCGAGATGACCGTTGGCCGCGCGGAGGCCGTCCTCGAGCGCGGTCCGGACATCATCGGCCGTGAACGAGGAGTACTCCGGGAGCCCGATCGGTCGATCGCCCGGCGCGATCATGCCTGGCGCAGCGTCTCGCCGAAGATCTCGACCGCCTCGCTGATCTCCGCGGCCGATGCATCGATCGGTGGGATCCAGCGGATCACGTTGCCGTTCACGCCGCAACTCAGGATCAGCAGCCCCAGATCGGCGGCCTTGGCCACCACGGCCTTCGCGAGGGCCGCATCCGGCGCCCGCGTCGCGCGGTCGTCGACGAGCTCCACGCCGATCATCAGCCCGCGCCCCCGCACGTCGCCGATCCGTGGCTCCTCGGCGGCGATCCGATCGAGCCCGTTCCGGAGCTCCGCGCCGCGCGCCGCGGCATTGGCGACGAGGCCCTCGTCCGCGATCGTCTCGAGCACCGCGATCCCGGCGGCACAAGCGACGGGGTTCCCGCCATACGTGGACCCGTGGGCGCTCTTCCCCCAGCGGTCCATCAGCTCGCGTGACGCAACGATCGCGGACAGCGGCAGCCCGTTCGCGATGGCCTTGGCCAGGACGACGACATCGGGAACGATCTCGGACTCCTCGAACGCCCACATCCGGCCGGTCCGGGCAAAGCCCGTCTGCACCTCGTCCGCGATCAGGAGGATGCCGTGCTCGGCGGTGAACTCGCGGACGCGTCGCAGGAACGACGCCGGCGCCGGGTTGTAGCCGCCCTCGCCGCGGACCGGCTCGATCACGACCGAGCCGACCGACTGCGCGGCGATGACCGTCGTGAACAGCGACTGGAAGATCGCGAAGGCCGCCGTGGACGCCCGTTCCTCGTCGCCATCGAACTCCGGGTACGCCGCGGGATAGGGAGCGACGTAGACCGACGGCAGGAGTGGCTCGTAGCCGGTCCGGTAGTTGATCGACGAGGTCGTCACGCTCGTCGCGCCGAACGTCCGGCCGTGGAAGCCGCCCCGGAACGAGACGATGCCGGGCCGGCCGGTCACGCGCCGAGCCAGCTTCAAGGCCCCGTCGATCGCCTCGGACCCGGAGTTCAGGAGCATCACGCTGTCGAGCGGCGCGGGGAAGGTGTCAGCGAGCATCGATGTGAGGCGCACCACCGGCTCGGAGTAGCCCATCGCGCCGGTTGGGCCGATCAGCTTGTCGACCTGAGCGTGGATCGCGATCGTGACACGCGGGTGGTGATGCCCCAGGGCGGTGACGGCGATCCCGTTCGCGAAGTCGAGGTAGGAGCGGCCGTCCATGTCGAAGAGTCGGTGGCCTTCGCCGTGGCTCCAGCTCCGCTCGAAGTAGCGGCCGAGGACTGGCGTGAGGTGGGTCGCTGACGAGGCGAGATCCGACGTGACGGTGGGCTGCTCCATCGGCCGAGTATAGGAAGACGGCCGGGGCGGGCGTTGGAGCGGCTCTCAGCGATTGCGCCGCCAGATCTCGGCCGTCAGGGCGGTCGCGAACGTCACCCACGCCAGGTACGGCACGAGGAGCGCCGCGGCGCTCGGTCGGATGGCGGCGAAGCTCGCGATCGTCGCCACGATCGCGAGCCACAGGACGAGGATCTCGGCCAGCGCCGCGCCGACCGCGTGCCGGCTGAAGAAGATCCACGACCACGCGCCGTTGAGTGCCAGCTGGCCGGCAAAGAGGGCCAGGGCGACCCGGCGGGCCGGGCCGATCGACGGCTCGGTTGCCCGGACGACCTGGACCAGCGAGCCTCCCATCAACGCGTACAGGCCGGTCCAGACCGGTCCGAACAACCTGTCGGGTGGGTTCCAGCTTGGTTGGTCGAGGGTTCGATACCAGCCCCGGAGGCCATCCAGCGTGGCCAGGCCGCTGACACCGCCCACGAGCAGCGGAAGCATGCCGATCGCGGCGTTCTCCAGGGCGCGTCGAGCGGTGCTTGGGCGGGTCGCGGGGAGGATGTCATCGAGGCTGCGCATGGGCCGAGGATCGCCGTTCCGGCCGGTTATTGGCGCTGGCGGTCCGCCGGTCAGGTGTTGCAGTCGGATGCCGAGCGACCGGCCGCGGCTCGGCAGGTCGCCGCGATCGGCCCGGTGGGCTCCGCCGTCGAACGGACGGGCTAGCATTCGGCCGATGGTCGACTTCGCGCTCACCGACGAACAGCGGCTCGTCCAGGCGGCCGCGCGTGCGTTCGCCGAGCGCGAGATCCTGCCGCATATCAGGCGCTGGGATGACGACGGCGGCTTCCCGCGTGAGCTCTTCGGCAAGCTGGCCGAGCAGGGCTTCCTCGGCGCCCCGGTCCCCGAGGCGTGGGGCGGCTCCGGGATGGACTACCACGCGTTCGGCATCCTGTGCGAGGAGCTGGAGCGGGCCGACTCGGCGTTCCGGGTCGTCCAGAGCGTCCATGTGGGGCTCAACTCGCTGGCCCTCCTCCAATGGGCGACCGACGAGCAGAAAGCCCGCTGGCTCGTGCCCCAGGCCCGCGGCGAGAAGCTCGCGACGTTCGGCCTCACCGAGCCCGGCGTCGGGACCGATGCCGCGAACCTCGCGACCACCGCCCGGCGCGATGGCGACAGCTACCGCCTGAACGGCAACAAGATCTGGATCTCGCTGGCCGACGTCGCGGATCACTTCCTCGTGTTCGCCTCGGTCGATCGCTCGAAGGGATGGCGCGGGATCACCGCGTTCCTGCTGGAGCGGGGGATGAAGGGCCTCTCGACCGGAACGCTCCACGGCAAGCTCGGAATCCGGGCCGGCAACACCGGGCTGATCAACCTCGACGACGTCGTCGTCCCGGCCGAGCATCGGATCGGCGAGGAGGGCGAGGGCTTCCTGATCGCGATGAGCGCGATCGACCAGGGCCGCTACACCGTCGCGGCCGGGGCCGTCGGGCTGGCCCAGGCCTGCCTGGACGCGAGCCTGAAGTACGCCCACGAGCGCTCGACGTTCGGCCAGGAGATCGGCAAGCACCAGCTCGTCCAGCAGCTCCTCGCGAAGATGGCGGCCGGGACCGAGATGGGCCGGCTCCTCGTCTGGCGAGCCGGCTGGCTGAAGAACCAGGGGCTGCGCAACACCCGCGAGACGTCGCTCGCGAAGTGGCACGCCACCGAGCACGCGGTCCAGAGCGCCCTCGACGCCATCCAGGTCCACGGAGCGAACGGCTACTCGAACGAGTTCCCGGTGGAGCGCTACCTGCGCAACTCGAAGGCCGCCGTCATCTACGAGGGCACGAGCCAGCTGCACACGATCATCCAGGCCGAGTACGCCCTGGGCTATCGCCACGACCGGCCGCTCCGCTGCGAGCCAGTGCCCGCCCAGGGCTGGATCCGCCCCTCGACCGACCCACGATGACCGTCGCTCCGGGACGCATCCGCGTCGCGCTGGCGCTCGCCGCGGTCGCGCTCGCCGGCGCCTGCGCCTTCGGCCTGTGGCATGTCGTCGTCGGCGGGATCATCAGCGGCAACGCCCGTGCAGCCGCGTTCGGGGCGGCCCTCGCCGGGACGACCGGCGTGGCCCTCGTCGCGCTCGCTGTGGCCATCCGGCGCGCCGGCCGTGCCTGAACCCGCGCCCGGCCCGTCGACGGCCGGCTGGTCCGCGGCCGAGCTCGCGACCCTCGCCGAGCTGGCGGAGACCTTCGTCCGCGGCGGATCCGTCCGGCGCTCGACGCTGGCCGCCGATGCGCTCCGGCGAGCCACCGATCCGGCCCAGCTGGCCCAGCTGAAGCTCGTCCTCCGGCTGCTCGAGTCGCGGGCCGCGAACCTGGCGCTCACGGGCCGGCCCGTGGCGTTCCGCGACCGGACCCCGGCCGACCGCGAGGCCGTCCTCCTGGGTTGGGCCGCGTCGCGTCTCCCGCTCCGCCGATCGGCCTTCCAGGCATACCGGAAGCTGCTCACGTTCCTCGCCTACGCGGATCCGGGTCCACCCGGTGCCGCGAACCCGCTCCAGGCCGCGATCGGCTACCGGCCGGACCGGCCGCCGGTCACGACGGACCTGGCCACGATCGTCCCGCTCGACGTCCACGGGCCCACGCCTTCGGATGAGCCGTTGACCCTGGAGGCGGACGTCGCGATCGTCGGCTCGGGGGCCGGGGGCGGCGTGATCGCGGCCGAGCTGGCAGCCGCGGGCCGATCCGTCGTGGTCCTCGAGGCCGGGCCGTTCGTCGACGAGGCCCACCTGCCGGGGGACGAGCTCGACGCGTATTCGCGGCTGTACCTGAACCACGGGTTGCTGACGACTTGGGACGGCTCGATCACGATGCTCGCGGGCTCCGCCGTCGGCGGCGGGACGCTCGTGAACTGGATGACCTCGATGGCGGCGCCAGCCGAGGTCCGCTCGGGCTGGGCGCGCGACCACGGCCTCCCGGGCGTCGACGGCGCCGAGTTCGACGCCGACGTCGCGGCCATCGAGACCGACCTGGGCGTCGCGGATGCCGCGCTGATCCCGCCGAAGGACGGCGTGATCCTGCGCGGTGCGGCGGCGCTCGGCTGGGACGCGGCGGTCATCCGCCGGAATGGGCAGGCCTGTGACGACTGCGGCAGCTGTCCGTTCGGTTGCCCCCGCGGCACGAAGCAATCGGGGATCCGCGTCCACCTGGCCCGCGCCGCCCAGGCCGGCGCCCGGATCGTCGACCGCTCCCGCGTCACGCGGGTGGTCCTCGAAGGCGGCCGTGCGGTCGGCGTGGAGGCGAACGTCCTGGTCGTCGACCCGGCCACGGGCGAGCCCCTCCCCGGCAGCGGAGGCGACCCGGCCCAGCCGAGGACCCGGCGACTCGTCGTGCGAGCCAGCCAGGTCGTCGTCGCGGCCGGAGCGCTCCGTTCGCCGCTCGTCCTCCTGGCCTC
>DASSHB010000033.1:0-48588 GCA_035693125.1 Candidatus Limnocylindrales bacterium
GAGGTGACGCGATGGAGCTCATCATCTTCGTCGTCGCCGTCGCGCTCCTTGGCCTCTTGGCGCAGGCCTGGGGTGTCGACTCTCGGGTCGTCGACCTCGATCCGGCGCATCCCACGTCCCTCGGCCTCCGCTGAGGCACCGTCTCCGAACACTACGCCGCCGCGCCCCCGCGGCGAGCAACTCAACAGCCCGTGGCGCGCAGGCCACGGGCTGTTGATTCCTTGGGCCAGCCGGCGCGATCCGGACCCCGCGCCCGCTCGATCGATTCGCGTCAGGCGGCCCAGCGCTGGCCGGCCATCCGGCGCAGACGGGCGACCCGGTCGGCGATCGGGGGATGGGTCGAGAACAGCGACCCGATCTCGCGGCCGGACAGCGGGTTGACGATGTAGAGGTGGGCGAACGCCGGGTTCGCGGCCGGAACGGGCGCCGGCGCCGGCACCCGGCCACCACGGCTCGGGAGCCGCTGGCTCAGGCGGTCGAGCGCGCTGGGCCGGGCCTTGTTCGCAGCGTCGAGCGTCAGGAGCGCGCTCGCAAGGCCCTCGGGATCGCCGGTCAGCTCGGCGCCCGAGGTGTCGGCGCCGTACTCCCGTCCGCGGGACACGGCGAGTTGGATGACCAGGGCCGCGATCGGGGCGAGGATGATCCCGATCAACGCGCCGAGCCCGCCACCACCGTTGCCGCTCTCGTCCCGGCCACCGCCGAACAGCAGCTGGAACTGGGCCAGCTGGGCGAGGAAGCTGATCGCGCCGCCGATCGTCGCGGCGATCGTGCCGACCAGCGTGTCCCGGTTCTTCACGTGGGAGAGCTCGTGGGCCAGGACGCCGCGCAGCTGACGCTCGTCCATGAGGTCCAGGATGCCGGTCGTCACGGCAACGGCCGCGTGCTGCGGATCGCGACCGGTCGCGAAGGCGTTGGGCTCCGGGCGCTCGACCAGGTACAGGCGCGGCATCGGCAGGCCCGCCCGCGCGGCGAGGTCGGCGACGATGGCGCGGAGACCCGGCTGCTCGTCCGGCCGAAGCTCCCGGGCGCCATTCGCGCGCAGCGCGAGCGCGTCGCTCTTCCAGTACACGAAGGCATTCATCGCGACGGCGAACGCCAGGGCGATGACGAGACCGCCGCGGCCGCCGAGCAGGCCGCCGACGGCCACGAGGATCCCGCCGAGCGCGGCGAGGAGCGTCCAGGTCTTCAGGCTGTTGGTGAGGCTCGAGATCACGGGGCATCGCTTGTCTGGCGCGCCGGCGGCGCGTCCGGATGGTGGGCCGGAGCCCGCGGCCGGTGCGGCCGCACGGTCATCGTCCCGCCAGCCCTCGAGCCCGGACAACCACGCGGAGATCGAGGAATCGTGTCGGAATCGCCACGAAGCCCCGGGGGCTTGCGCGCTGACCTACCGTGATGTCGCGATGTCCGGTCCGATGCCCGATGGCCAGGACGAGGCGTTCTGGCGAGACTTCCTGACCCGCGGTGATTCGAACGAGCGGAAGGTCCGGGGCCTGTTCCGACGACTGCCGCGCGGACCCCGCTGCAAGCTCTGTGCGGCGCCGTTCGAGGGAGCCGGCGCCCCGCTGATGCGGATGCTCGGCAAGCGCCGCGCCGAGCAGAACCCGTCGATGTGCAGCAGCTGCTTCGACTTCATCCTCCGCCACCACGGCGGCGCGGAGATCGAGGCCACCCTCCTGTTCGCCGACATCCGCGGCTCGACCGCGATGGCCGAGACGATGACCGCGGCGAGCTTTCGCGGCCGCCTCGACCGGTTCTACGCCGCGGCCACGGCCGCCGTCTTCGACCACGACGGCAGCATCGACAAGTTCGTCGGCGACGAGCTGATGGCGATGTTCTTCCCGCTGCTCAGTGGCCACGCCCACGTCTCCCGGGCGATCGAGAGCGCGCGCGCCCTCCTGCTCGCGACCGGTCACGCGGCTCCGGGCGGCCCGTGGGTGCCGGTCGGTGCCGGCGTCCATACCGGGATCGCCTGGGTCGGCTCGGTCGGCGACGAAGTCCACGCGGAGCTCACCGCCGTCGGGGACGTGGTGAACACGGCCGCCCGGATCGCGGCCGCCGCCGGGGCCGGCGAGATCCTCGTCTCCGGCGACGCGGCCCGGATCGCCGGTCTCGACGGCGGCCTCGAGCGACGGAGCCTGGACCTGAAGGGCAAGGGTTCGCCGACCGAGGTGGTCGCGATCCCGGTCTCGGGCTGAAGGTCAGCCCGCGGGCGGCGGCTGGCCGACGTCGGCCAGGGCCATCCGGTAGATCGCGGCGCCGTCGAGGCCTCGGGACGGCGACGACAGGACGGCCAGGTCGTCGACGAGCCTGCGCTCGAGACGGGTCCCCGCGACGCGGTCCACGAGGCGGGCCGCCCGAGCCGCGGCCCGCAGGACCTGGCGGGTCTCGGGCCGGACCGGATCGTCCCAGTACCAGCCGTCCGAGGCGAACATCGCCAGCCGCCAGCGCTGTGCGGCGAGGAGCTCCAGGACGGGCCGGGTCTGGTCGACGGTCGCGCCCGGCCAGCGCTGGGCGGCGAAGTCCCGGGCCGTCAGCGCCCCTGCGACCACGTCGATCCAGGCGTCGCGGGCCGCGTCCGCATCCTCGTCGCCCGGCAGCGCCGACACGGCGGCCGCGGTGACCGCATCGATCCCGCCGGCGAGCCGTTCGAATGCCGCCCGGAGCGGACCCTTCCAGCGGCCGTCGACCGCGTCGGGGCACTCGCCGCTCCAACGCGCCACCCCGTGATGGCAGCTCCACGACGTGCGCTCGGTGATCCGCGCCGCGGGCAGCCCTTCGCCGGCGGACGCAGCGGCCGAGACGGCTTCGCCGAGGGTCACGACGTCGAAGCCGCGATCGGCCGCGGCCGGATCCGGGCTGACGAGCCGCTGGAGGAACAGGTCGCGGAACGGCTGGTGGTGGCCGTACAGCTCGCCATCGGTCGCGATGACCGCCAGCGGCGCGTCGAGCGGCGCCGGGCCGCCCGCCAGCCGGGGGAGCACCCGCTCGCGCGCGAAGCGGTCGGCGTCGGAGGTGGCGTCCGGCTCGAACGAGACCGAGGTGGACAGGCCGGCGTCATAGAACGCCACGACGATCGCGCGACCTCCGCCGAGGTCGACGCGGTAGAGGCGGCGCGTGTCGATCCCGTGCTCGGCTGACTGCCACGGCGCGAGGATCGTGAACGTGATCCCCTGGTCCGCCGCCTCGCGCAGCGTGGCGACGTCGACGGCCGCCTCCGGCAGCCACAACCCGAGCGGCCGGCGCCCGAACCGGAGCTCGAAGTCGCGGATCCCCCAGGCGATCTCGGTCCGGCGATCGGCCGCCGAGGCGAGCGGCAGGATCGCGTGGTGGTAGGCCTGGGCGATCGCGGGCTCGCTGTCCGCGACGAACCGGGCGTACGTTGCCGGATCCTCGGCCGCCAGCCAACCGGCGAGCGTCGGGCCCACGTTCCATGAGATGCCGCGCAGCGTGCCGCGTTCGGCGTTGGGCCGGTAGCACTCGGCGTCGACCCGCTGGTTCCAATCGTGGAAGGGTGCCGCCGAGGGCTCGACCGGGACGCGCTCGGTCCAGGGGTCGAGCCGCGATGGCTGGTAGAAGTGGGCGTGGACGGCGAGTCGCGGGCGCGTCACGGACTCAGGTCAGGCCCGGTCCGGCGCCGTCGTCACCGAGTGGCTCACCGCGAGCGACGCGGACGCGCCGGGGGCGATCGTCACGAGCCGGCTGATGAGCAGCGCGCTGCCCTGGTAGACGAGCTCGAAACCGGCCTCGGAGTTCGAGACGGTCTCGATCGGCTCGATCCAGGCATCGGCCGGTCCATCGACCGTCGTGGCGATCTGGACACCGAGCGCCGTGTTCCCCGACCCGAGCCGCTCGATCCCGGTCGCTCGGCGCCGGTCGTCGTGGGCGAACCGCTCGTCACCCACCTCCCACCAGGCGCCCGGGTTGTGCCCGCCGCCCAGGAGCATCAAGCCGAACTCGAGCCCGAGCCGAGCCTCGACCGGCGCGGGGCCGTCGTTCGCGACGCGGACCTCGATGGCCAGGGCCGGAGCGGCCCGGTCCCCGCCCAGCTGCACGGTCCTGGTGAGACGGATGCCGTCGCGGCGGAACGACGTCGTGACGCAGCCGGGCACGAGCGCGTCGACGGTCCACGCGCCGTCGACGGCCGGCACCAGATCGTCGACCGTCCCGTCCGCCCAGGCCTCGACCGGCGCCGGGACGGGCAGCAGTCGGACCAGTCCCGAGCGCCGCTCGTGGCGGTCGTACTGGAGGCGCTCGGACAGGCCGGCCTGCTTGACCAGGACCAGGTCGTGGATCGAGGTGGTCGCTCCCGGCGCGGCGTCCGAGCCACGGTCATCCCCGGCGCCGGCGCGATCTCCGTGGCCGAGCAGCGCGTCATAGGCCCGGACCTTGGCGTGGTAGGCCTCCGGCCGCCGGCGCATGACGGCGGCCAGCGGAACCGCCGGCGCCCGAACATCCCAGCGCCCGATCCCCGCGCCGTCGTCCGGCTTGATCGACACGATCTGGCCCTCGTCGACGAGGAGGACCTCGTCGCGGCCGTCCAGGTCGAGGTCGACGAGCGTCGCGGCGGCCGGACCGTCGTCCCCGCCGGCGGCGGATCGCAGCGCCCGATCCTCGGCCCGGATCAGGTGGCGCAGGTTCGCGACGCGGAGGTCGGGCAGGTAGATCCCGCCGAACAGGCCGTGCCAGTACGGATCGTTGGACTGGCCGGCGTGGAGGTCGTCCAGGGCCGCGTCGCGCGCGGCTCCGGGCGGCATGGCGTGGACGAGCCCGCTCGTGCGGAGCATCTGCTTGTGGAGGTCGTTGATCTCACGGTACCGAACCTGGAAGTTGCGCCAGATCGCCCCGCGCAGCCAGCGCGCCTCGGGCCGGCCCTCGTCGCGGGCGCGATGGAGTGCCTCGGCGTAGGCGATCGCCTCGTCGGGCGGGAGCGCCCATTCGCCCATCTCCGCGTACGAGCCGGTCGGGAGATAGACCCGGCCCACCGGCCGGTGAGCGGTGATCCAGTCGGACGGCGGCATCGTGGTCAGCCAGGCGGCATTCGCGTCGAGGGCCTCGAAGAACCGTTCGACCCAGCGGCCGGGGCCCCAGCAGTGCTCCCAGGTGGTCGGCCACGCCCCGAACTTCTCGCCGTCGTCGCCCATCGTGCCCAGCCGCTCGCCCTCGACGGTCGCGTGGTCGCGGAGGTAGCTGATCACGTCCTCGACCTCGGCGAACGGGATGCGGTAGCGGAGGCCCTGCTCCGTCCCGAAGACCGTCACGACCTTGCCCTGGTCGTCGGTCGTGTACGAGCCCCACAGGTCGTCCTCGGGGATCGCGGCCGCCCGGAAGTGGGCGTCGTCCAGGACCGTCCACTCGTAGCCGGCGGCGACGAGCGCGGTCGGGACATCCGGCTCCCAGACGCGCTCGGCCAGCCACGCCCCGCGCGGCCGTCGCCCGAACGTCGCCTCGAGCTCGTCGGCCATGCGGACCAGCTGCTCGACCCGATCGCGCTCCGGCAGGGCGGCGAGGACCGGCTCGTACCAGCCGCCGCCCACGAGCTCGATCTGGCCACGGCCGGCGAGGGTCCGGAGGCGGGCGACGAAGTCGGGCCGCTCGGCCCGCAGCCAGGCGAGCAGCGGCCCGGTGTAGTGGAGGGCAACGCGGATGCCGGGGTGGCGCTCGAGGGCGGCGATCATCGGCTCGTAGGCGCGCTCGTAGGTCTCGGCGATGACCCAGCCGAAGTTGCCGACCGGCTGGTGGTTGTGGAGGGTCAGGGCCAGCGCGATCCTGGGCGTCACGCATCCTCCTGGCGGGCCGGGCGGCCCGGGGTGTGTCGTCAGATCATCCTCGACGGACCCCATTGACGCCCGCGCGGCCCGTCTGCTAGGGTCCCGTAAACCGGTTTGCTAAACCGGTTTTGCCGTCTCATCATACACAGCCCGGAAGCCCGGTCAGGCGCGGCGCTGGAGATGGCAGCAGTTCCGGCCGAAGGAGGAGCGGCGTGGAGCAGGTCGGGCGACGGGTGACGATCGCCGACGTGGCCGAGAAGGCGGGCGTGTCGAAGACGGCCGTCTCGTTCGCGTTCAACAACCCCGATCGGCTGAACACGGCGACGGCCAGCCGGATCCTCGACATCGCCCACACGCTGGGCTACCGGCCCGATCCCGTGGCGCGGATGCTGACCCAGCGCCGGACGGGCTCGATCGGCGTGCTGACCCCGCAGGACCTGTCGGTCGTGTTCACGAACCCGTTCTTCGGGACGTTCAGCGCCGGGATCGCCGGCGTCGCCGAGGAGCATGGCTACGGCCTCCACTTCATCTCGCCGCTGCACGGCTCGCTGTCGCGGGCGATCCATCGGGCCACCGTGGACGGCGTCGTGGCGATCGGCCTGACCGACGACCATCCCGAGATCGACGAGATCCGGCGGGCCGGCCTGCCGATGGTCCTCGTCGATTCCGACACGACGGGCGAGCTCGCCTCGGTCGACGTCGACGACGAGGCGGGGGCGTCGCTCGCGGCCTCGCACCTGCTGGACCTGGGCCACCGCGACATCGCGATCCTGGCGATCGAAGGCCCGCGCGACACGCGGCGCGGCGAGGGCAACGTCGTGGGCCGCCGGATCCGCGGCTACCGGACGGCCCTCGAGGCGGCCGGGATCAACATCCCGTCCGACGACATCGAGGTCGGGCCCGCGACGATCCGCGGCGGGCGCCAGGCGTTCCGCCGGCTGTGGGCCGCCGGCCGCCGGCCGACCGGCGTCCTGGCGATGAGCGACGCGATGGCGATCGGCGCGATCGCCGAGCTCCACGACCTCGGCGTCTCGATCCCGGGCGCGGTCAGCGTCGTCGGCTTCGACGACGTCGAGCTGGCCGAATCCACGAACCCCCCGCTGACGACCGTCCACCAGCCCGTCCGGGGCAAGGGCGAGACGGCCGTTCGACTGCTGCTGGCGGTGATCGAGGGACGCGACGCGTCGCCCGGACACCGGCGGCTCGAGACGCGCCTCGTCGTCCGGTCGTCGACCGGGCCGGTGGCCGCGGACAGACGGGAGGTGACGGCGGGCTAGAGCGTCAGGCAGCCAGCGGAGTCGCGGACCCGTCACGGGTCGCGGTCGCGATCAAGACGGATCCAGTCCGCCCTTCGGCGGCGGCAGGTGCCGGCCCGGCCGGCCAGGGTCAAGACCCTTCAGGAGGAGAACCAACCCGACATGAACACGAAGCTCCGGGTGCTCGGCACCCTCTTCGGCGCCGCGATGATCGTGAGCGCCTGCGCGACCGGCTCGACGCCGTCACCGAGCGCCTCGACGGGCGGCGCAGCCTCGCCCTCCAGCGGCGGCGGTGCATCCCCCTCGTCCGGTGGTGAGTCCTCGCCGTCGGCCGCGGCCGCGCTGAGCGGCACGCTGACGATCTGGGAGGCCTACGGCGCGTCCGGCTCGTCCGAGAAGGACGCCTTCGACGCGATCGTCGCCAAGGTCAAGGCCGCCAACCCCGGCCTGAACGTGACCGTGACCGACGTCCCGTTCAACAACCTCTTCACGAACTTCGAGACGCAGGCCGCGGCCGGCTCGGGCCCCGACATGTACATCGCCCCGAACGACAGCCTCCCCAACGAGGCCCGCAACCAGCTCCTCGCCGACGTCAGCGACCTCGAGGCCACGCTGACCGCGGCCCCGTACAACACGTCGGACGTCGCGATCAACGCGGCCAAGGTCGACGGCAAGCTGTACGAGATCCCCGAGTCGATGAAGGGCGTCGAGCTCTTCTCCCGCAACGACATCCTGACCACGGCGCCGGTCACGATCGACGACTGGAAGGCGAATGCCTCCAAGCTCGGCTGGGTCTACGGGGCGAACGGGGGCGGCGCCTACTACCTGTGGGGCCTCTTCTCGACGTTCGGCGGCAAGATCCTCGACGACTCCGGCAAGTGCGCGGCGACCGCGAACAGCGGCGTGGCGGACGGCCTGAAGTGGCTCCAGGACATGAAGGCCGCGGGCATGAAGGTCTACCAGAACGACAACGACGCCAAGGCGGACCTGCTGTCCGGCAAGATCGGCGGCTTCATCGACGGGCCGTGGCAGTCGGGTGACCTGTCCAAGGCGCTCGGCGACAAGCTCGTCGTCACGGCCGGGCCCAAGGGCACCGGTGACTGGGCGCCGATGACGGCCCCGGACGGCTTCTACATCAATGCCGGGTCGGCGAACATCGACCTGGCCAAGCAGTTCGCGCTGCAGTTCCTCCTCCCGGAGAACGAGCAGATCTTCGCCGACGCCGGCCACCTGCCGGCGAACACGGAGCTCAAGCCGAAGGATCCGATCGCTCAGTCGTTCGCCGCCCTGATGCCGAGCGGGTTCGCCCGTCCCACGGCCAAGGAGCTCAACAACTACTGGGGCAACTTCGGCGACGCCCTCGCCGCGGCCATCGACAAGGGTGACGACGCGACCGCGCTGGTCGCGACCGCCTGCTCGAAGATGGATACCGCGAACGGCAAGTAAGCCGGACCCCTGAGAGGCCCGCTCCGCGGGCCCCTGCCACTCCGGACGACCCGGGGCGTCGGAACGACCGACGCCCCGGCCGCCCATCCGTCACGATGAGCCTCCACCGCGAGCCAGAGGAGACCCAGCGATGACCGCGGTCGCCGTCCCGACCGTCTCGGCCCGCCCGTCGCGCTGGCGACGCTGGCGGAACACCCGGACCGCTTACGCGTTCCTCCTGCCGGCCCTGCTCGTGATGGCGATCATCACGTTCTACCCGCTGGTCTTCCAGGTCTACATGGCATTCACGGATTTCGACCTGAAGAACCTGCGCCCGAACGGTCCCTCGCCGAACTTCGTCGGGCTCGACAACTTCGCCTCGATCTTCAACGGCAAGCTCAGCGCGATCGTCCCGAACTTCGACATCCTCCGGATCCTCACGTTCAACATCGTGTGGGCGTTCGTGAACGTCGTGATCCACGTCGTTCTCGGGGTGGCCATTGCGCTCGTCCTGAACGTGTCGGGCCTGAAGTTCCGCCGGATCTGGCGGGCGATCTACATCCTCCCCGTCGCGATCCCGCCGATCATCGTGGCGACGGTCTGGCGGAACGTGTTCGATCCCCAGTACGGCGCGGTCAACCAGCTGATCAACGGCACGGTCGGCGTCCTGTTCAAGCTCCCGCCCTTCGGGCTCGACTGGCTGAACGAGCCGAACCCGATCGTGAACGTCTACCCGCTGATCCTGCCCGTGGCGTTCTTCGGACTGCTCGCGGCCAACATCTGGCTGGGCTGGCCGCTCAACTCGGTCGTCGCGACCGGCGCGCTCCAGAGCGTCCCGAAGGACCTCTACGAGGCGGCCGAGATGGACGGCGCCGGCTGGTGGCAGCAGTTCCGAACGGTGACCCTGACCTACCTTCGGCCGGCGATGCTGCCCTATGCGATCTACGGCTTCGTGATCACGTTCAACCTGTTCTACCTGTCGTACTTCATGTCGGGCGGCGGTCCGTTCGGCCAGACGGAGCTGCTCGTCACGATCGGCTACCGGCTGGTCGCCCAGCAGCACCTCTACGGGATCGCGGCGGCGTTCGCGATCTTCCAGTTCTTCATCCTGCTCGCCCTGACGCTCGGAACGAACCGGCTCGCCAAGGCCACGGCCTCGTTCGATGCCTGAGGCCGGGACGCGCTCGTTGATGCCCAACCCGATCGGTCCCGTGCTCCGGAGGGCCCGCCGATGACTGCTCCGTCGATCGCTGTCGCGCGGACCGAGCCCGCGGTCCGGCGCCGCCTCCGCCGTGGGGACTCCATGCCGCTCGGTCGCCAGCTGATCTTCCAGCTCGTGTGCCTGCTGATCGCGGTCACCGTCCTCTTCCCGATCGTCTGGATCGTCGGGATGTCGCTCGACCCGCGGAACATCTCGCGGCCGGATTCGCTGATCCCGCCGGGCGCGTCGCTCGATGCCTACGCGAAGGTGATCGCGCGGCCCACCCTGAACCCGGTGAGCTTCATCCAGCTGGCCCTGAACAGCCTCCTCCTGGCCGCGGCGGTCTCCCTGCTGAGCGTCGGCCTCGGCGTCCTGGGCGCCTATGCCTTCTCCCGGATGCAGTTCCGCGGCCGCATCTTCCTGATGCTCGGCGTCCTGACCGTCCTGATGCTGCCGGCGGTGGCCACGATCGGCCCGCTCTACGTCTCCCTGATCCGGGTGAAGCTCGGTGGGATCGTCCTGGGCCAGTCCCTGATCGGCGTCGCGCTCGCCGTGACGTCGAGCCAGCTGCCGTTCGCGCTCTGGAACATGAAGGGCTACCTCGACACGATCCCCAAGGAGCTCGAGGAGGCGGCGACGGTCGACGGGGCGAGCCGGCTCCAGACGTTCCTCCGGGTCGTCCTGCCGCTGTGCACGCCGGTCCTCGCGGTGACCGCGTTCTTCGGCTTCGTCGCCGGCTGGACCGAGTTCCTCATGGCCTCCTTGTTCGTCGTCGCCGATCCCAACCAGTGGACCCTGGCCGTCGCCCTCAACGCGCTGGTCGGCCAGTACGCTGGCTCCACGCCGTGGTCGGCGTTCGCCGCCTTCTCGGTGCTGTTCGCCCTGCCGGTCATGCTCGTCTACCTGCTCCTGCAGCGATACATCGTGTCGGGTCTGACCGTCGGCGGGGTGAAGGGCTGAGCCCGGCGCGGCGGCGGGCGTTCGCGCTTGCCGCGCTGCTCTTCGTCGTCGCCTGTGACTCGACCGCGAGTCCCAGCCCGATCCCGGACAAGTCGTTCGAGGCGTCGGCGTCGGCCTCGGCTCTCGCGAGCGGCGCAGCCGGCGGGCCGGCCCCGTCCTGTCCGCCGATCCCGCCGGTCGTTCCTCCACCCACGACGACCGATCAGCCCGGCTGGTGGCGGAACCGGGTCTTCTACGAAGCCTTCGTGCGCTCGTTCTCCGATTCGGACGGCGATGGCGTCGGTGATCTGGCCGGGCTCACCGCCAAGCTCGACTACCTGAACGACGGCGACCCCGCGACGACCGACGACCTGGGGATCACCGGACTGTGGTTGATGCCCACCTTCCCCTCGCCCTCGTACCACGGCTACGACGTGACCGACTACCGCGACGTGAACCCCGACTACGGCTCCCTCGGCGACCTCCGGGCGCTGGTCGCCGCCGCCCATCAGCGCGGGATCGCGGTCCTCCTCGATCTGCCGCTCAACCACACCTCGAGCCGGCATCCGTGGTTCGTGGCATCCGAGACCGGCAGCGGCACCTACCGCGACTGGTACCTCTGGTCGGACCAGCCGCACGGCAACGGCTGGCAACAGGACGAGGACGGTCGGTTCTACTACGCCGCCTTCGGGGCCGACCTGCCCGACCTGAACCTGACGAACGCTGCGACGACCGAGGAGGTCACGAAGGACGCCGGGTTCTGGCTCGACGACGTCGGCGTCGACGGCTTCCGCCTGGACGCCGCGAAGTACCTGATCGAGGACGGCGCGACGACCCAGAACACGCCGGAGACCCACGAGTGGTGGAAGACGTTCCGCGCCGCGGTCGAGGCGGGCAAGCCCGGGGCGCTGCTCCTGGGCGAGGTCTACGACACGCCGCAGAACAGCTCGAGCTACGTGCCGGACGACCTCGACCTCACGTTCGACTTCGCCACGGCGAGCACGATGGTGACCGCGGCCCAGTCCGGTGACGCGAGCTCCGTTCAGCGCGCCCTCGCGAAGATCACGACGCTGTATCCGGCATCCGGCGGCTATGGCGCGTTCCTGACGAACCACGACCAGGACCGGATCGCGAGCCAGGTGAAGCGCGATCCGAGCGCGCTGCGGACGGCGGCGAGCCTGCTCCTGCTCGGGCCGGGCGTGCCGTTCGTCTACTACGGCGAGGAGATCGGGATGACCGGCGCGAAGCCGGATGAGCGGATCCGGACGCCGATGCGCTGGGACGACGCGGCGCCGGCTGCCGGCTTCAGCACCCATGCGCCGTGGGAGGCGCTGTCCGACGACCCGTCCAGCGTGAACGTCGCCACGGAGCAGGCCGATCCGGGATCGCTGTGGTCGCTCTATCGCCATCTGATCGAGCTCCGCGCGAGCCACCCGGCCATCGCGACGGGAACCTGGACGGGCATCACCAGCGAGGCGCCCGGTCTCGTCGCCGCACTCCGCGTCAGCCCGACCGAGGTGGCGGTCACGCTGACGAACGTGAGCGCCGATGCCGTGAGCCCGAATCTGTCGCTCGAGGCCGGGCCGTTGTGCGGGAGCCCATCGGCGGAGGTCATCGGCGGAACCTCCCCCGAGGGCACTCCACCGACGATCGACGAACGGGGCGGGTTCACCGGCTGGCGTCCGGTGGCATCGATCCCGGGTCACTCGTCGATCGTCATCGTGCTGGGTCGGCCCGGGTGACCGTGCCGCCGGACGTTCCCGCCTGGCCGGCCGACCGCGTCTTCTACCAGGTCTTCCCCGATCGCTTCGCGCGGAGCGGCCGCGTCGCACCGCCCGGCGAGCTGGAGGCCTGGGACGCGCCGCCGACGACGTTCGGGTTCAAGGGCGGCGACCTCTTCGGCCTGGCGGACCGGCTGGACGAGCTGGTGGACCTGGGGATCGGCGGGATCTACCTGAACCCGATCTTCGCGGCGGCCTCGAACCATCGCTACAACGCCTGGGACTACCACGCCGTCGACCCGTTGCTGGGCGGCGAGCCGGCGTTCCGGGCGCTCCTCGACGCCGCCCACGACCGCGACATCAAGGTGGTCCTCGACGGCGTCTTCAACCACGCGGGGCGCGGCTTCTTCCCCTTCCAGCACGTCCTCGAGAACGGCCGGCAGTCGCCCTACCGCGACTGGTTCTACTTCCATCCGGACGTGCTGGCCGGGCGGCGCGAGATCGACGCCTACCGGCCGCGTGGCGGGGCCGGCCTGGAGCGGGCCGGCTACGCCTCGTGGTGGGACGTCCCGTCCCTGCCGAAGATCCGGGTCGAGCACCCGCCCGCGCGGGAGTTCCTGTTCGGTGTCGCCGAGCACTGGCTCCGCTTCGGGATCGACGGCTGGCGGCTCGACGTCCCGGCCGACATCACCGATGCCACGTTCTGGCCCGAGTTCCGGCAGCGGGTCCGGGCGGTGAAGCCCGACGCGTACCTCGTCGGCGAGATCTGGAGCGAATCGCCGGAGTGGCTGAGAGGCGACCGGTTCGACGCCCTGATGAACTACCCGCTCGGGATGGCGATCCTGGGGTTCGCGAGCGGCGGCCGGCTGGACCAGGCGGCGATCGACGGCCAGAACGACTACCGGGCCTTTCTCAAGCCGCTGGATGCGGCGACGTTCGGGGCGAGGATGGAGCGGCTCCTGACGGTCCACGACCCGGCGACGACGAGCGTCCAGTACAACCTGATCGGGTCGCACGACGCGCCGCGCGCGCGGACGGTCCTGGCCGGCGACGCGGCCGCGCTGCGGCTGGCGCTCCTGCTCCTGCTCAGCCTGCCCGGAACCCCCTCGATCTACTACGGCGACGAGCTGGGGCTGGAAGGCGGCCCGGACCCGGGCTGCCGCGGCTCGTATCCGGCGACGCCGAGCTCGGATCAGGCGGCGATCCGGGCATACGCGCGCGCCTGCGTCCGGGCGCGACGGGACCACCGCGCGCTCCGGCGCGGGAGCGCGCGGGTCGCCGGAGCGGCGGGCGGCGCGATCGCGCTTGCGCGTGACGCGGACGGGGAGCGGGCGCTGGTCGCGCTCAACAGCGGCCGCGAACCGACACGTCTGGAGCTCGATGCGTCCGCGGTCGCGGGCCTGAGGCCGCTGGACCTGCCCGGGATCGCGACCGGGCGGCTGTCATCGCCGACCGCGATCGAGCTGCCGGCGCAGGGAGCGCTCGTCCTGGTCTGACCGCGGGCAGCGCGGCCTGAGTCGGTCGCGGGGCGACTCATCGCCAGGTGCCGCGAACGCGCCGCGGGGCTGAGTGGCGGGGCGACGCAGATCGTCGCTCCGCGTGCGTGGTCGTGCCACGATCGCCACGCGGCCACGCGGCCACGCGGCCACAGGGGCACGTCCCGGCTTCGAGTCGCCGGGCGACTCATCGGCGTGCCCCGAGCACGCCGCCAGACGTCAGCCGCCCTGGTTCGCGACGATCGCGGCGCGCGTCGCCGCCCGCTCCTCGGCCGCTCCGGCGGCCGCAGCCGCCGCCTCGTCGCGCGCCGCGGCGCCCGCCGGCAGGTACATCTTCTCGACGTAGTCGTGGAGCATCCGCGTCGTCGAGAAGCGCCACAGGGTCGAGGCCATCGAGCGGCGCATCAGGTCGACCCAGCGCGACGGCAGGCCGTGCTCGTCGCGCTCGTAGTAGCACGGGGCGATCTCGGTCTCGAGGAGCCGGTAGAGGTCCTGCGCATCGGCCCAGTCCTGGGCGCCCTCGTCCGGATTCGTGTCCCGGCCGCCGATCGCCCAGCCGTTGTCGCCGGTCCAGCCTTCGTCCCACCAGCCGTCGAGGACGCTGACGTTGACGACGCCGTTCACGCCGGCCTTCATCCCGCTGGTCCCCGATGCCTCGAGCGGGCGGCGCGGGTTGTTCAGCCAGATGTCGACACCGGCCACGAGGTAGCGGGCGATCCGGATGTCGTAGTCCTCCAGGATGAACACGCGGCCGCGGAGCCGTTCCGAGCGCGACCGGGCGAAGATGTCCTGGATGACCTGCTGGCCCGGCCGGTCGGCCGGATGGGCCTTGCCCGCGAACACGACCTGGACGGGTCGTTGCTCGTCCCACAGCAGGCGCGCGAGCCGGTCGAGGTCGGAGAACAGCAGGCCTGCCCGCTTGTAGGTTGCGAACCGGCGGGCGAAGCCGATCGTCAGGATGTCCGGGTCGAGCGCCGTCTCGACCGCGTCGAGCACGGTCGGCGACTCGCCGTGGCGGGCGAACTGGCTGCGCAGCCGGCGGCGGGCGAAGATCGCCAGCTCGAGCTTCTCGCGCTGGTGGGTCTCCCAGAGGTCCTCCGTCGGGATCTCGGCGAGGTGATCCCAGAACGCCCCGACCTCTGATTCCTCGTCGAGGTCGTCGAGGTTCGCGCCGAGGCCGCGGATCAGCGTGTCGCGCATCGCGTTGCCCATCCACGAGGGGACGTGGATCCCGTTCGTCACGCCACCGATCCGGTGCGGCGAGATTCCGGCCCAGGTCTCGTCGGCCGTGTGGGCGTGGAGCTGGCTGACCGCGTTCGCGTCGTTCGTCAGGCGGAGTGAGAAGCCGGTCATGTCGAAGATCGACGGGTCGCCCTCCGGCCCCAGGCCCTTGCCCAGCACCGCATCGACCGGGACGCCACCCGTCGAGGGCCGGCCGTCGCCGTCGAGAAGCGGCCCGGCGACGCGCCGGACCAGGTCGGCGGCGAACCGCTCGTTGCCCGCGGAGACGGGCGTGTGGATCGTGAAGACGCTGTCGCGGCGGACCATCGCCCAGGCCGTGTCGAGGTCGTCACCCGCCGCGACGAGCTCTCGGGCCCGCTCCGCGAGGAGGAACGCCGAGTGGCCCTCGTTCAGATGCCAGACGGCCGGCGCGATCCCGAGGGCGCGCAGGGCGCGGACGCCGCCGACCCCCAGGACCAGCTCCTGGTGGAGCCGCATCTCACGGCCGCGGACGTACAGGATGTGCGTGATCGGCCGGTCGGCGTCGTCGTTCTCCGGGATGTCGGTGTCGAGGAGGAGGACCGGCGTCCGGCCAACCTGGACGCACCAGACCGCGACGTGAAGATCGCGTCCAGGCAGGGCGAGGCTCACGGTCAGAGGCTCGCCGTCGCGGCCCTGGACCCGGCCCACCGGCCAGCCGCGCAGGTCGTAGTCGGGATAGGCGTGCTCCTGGTGGCCGTCGGCATCGATCGTCTGGTGGAAGTAGCCGCGCCGGTAGAGGAGCCCGATCCCGACGAACGGCAGGGCCATGTCGGAGGTCGTCTTCATGTGGTCGCCGGCGAGGACGCCCAGCCCGCCCGAGTAGATGCCGAGCGATTCCTGGAGGCCGTACTCGGCGCAGAAGTAGGCGATGGGGCCGGTCAGCTGGTCGGCGTGATGGCGGATGAACCACTTGTCCGCGCCGTTGGACATGTAGCGCTCGAAGTCGCGGAGGACCTCGCGGACCTCGGCCATGAAGCTCGTGTCGTCGAGCAACGGGCTCCAGTCGATCGCGCCCGCGAGCACGGGGACCGGGTTGCGGTGGCGGTTCCAGGCCCGCCGGTCGATCCGGCTCCAGATCACCCGGGCGCGCGGGTGCCAGGCCCAGTGGAGGTTGTAGGCGAGCGGCCGCAACCCTTCGAGCTGGGGCGGCAGCCGGAATGACGCGGCCGGGATCGTGGGCACGAGGACGCGCTGCGGCATGGCTTCCGATGATAGCGGCCGAGCCGAGGCCGTGAACCGGTTTACACCCGGCGTTGCCGGCGCCGTCTGTCAGGGCCGTGCCAGATCGGGTCCGGCTCGCGGCTACGATGGCAGCCATGTCCCTCCGGATCGCGATGATCGCCGCCGAGTGCGAGCCCTGGGCGAAGACCGGCGGCCTCGGTGACGTCGTGGATGCGCTGTCGCGGGCCCTGGGCCGGGTCCCCGACGCGACCGATGGCCCGGTCGAGGTCTTCCTGCCGCGCTACCGATCCGTGCCCGTCCCGCCGGGCCGTCCGCCGACTCGGACCGTTCGCGTGCCGGACCCGCTGGCCACCGACGGCGTCACGGAGCTGCGGATCGTCGAGGTCGCGGCGGACGGCTATCGGTTGCGCCTGGTCGACCATCCTCCGGCCTACGACCGCGACGGCCTGTACGGCCCGCCCGGCGGCGGCGACTTCGCCGATAACGCCTGGCGCTTCGGGCTGCTCTGCCGGGCCGCGCTCGAGACGCTCCGGACGGAGCCCGAGCGGCCGGTCGACATCCTCCACCTGCACGACTGGCACGCGGGTCCGGCCGCGATCCAGCGCGACGCCTGGTTGGCCGACGATCCGGTGATCGGCCGGGCCGCGATCGTCACGACCCTCCACAATCTCGCCTACCACGGCTGGACGCCGCGCGACCAGCTGCGCCAGCTCGGCCTCGTGCCCGGCGGCGGCGTGCTCGCCGAGGAAGCGGACGGGGTGGACCTGATCCGCGAGGCGATCGTCCGCTCCGAGGTCGCCAACACCGTCTCGCCCGGGTTCGCCCGCGAGGCGCTCACGCCGGAGCTCGGATTCGGGCTGAACGACGTGCTCGCCGCGAAGGGCGATCGGTTCGTGGGGATCCTGAACGGACTGGACACGACGGTCTGGGATCCGGCGACGGACGGGGACCTTGCGCGCCGCTACTCGGCGACCGACCTCGCGGGCAAGGCGGACTGCCGGGCGGACCTCCTGACGCGGGTCGGGTTCGATCCGGACGACGACGGGATCGTGCTGGGGATGATCGGGCGGCTGGACCCGCAGAAGGGGTTCGATCTGCTCCACGGCGCCGCGGCGAGGCTGCTCGATGCCGGCGCTCGGCTCGTGGTCCAGGGCTCCGGGTCGCCCGAGCTGGCCGATGGATTCCGGCGCCTGGCCGAGGAGCGGCCGGACCGGGTCGAACTGATCGAACGGTTCGACCGGGTGATGGCCCGCCGGATCTACGCCGGCGCCGACGCGTTCCTCATGCCATCACGGTTCGAGCCGTGCGGGACCGGCCAGATGGTGTCGCTCCGGTACGGGACCCCGCCGATCGTGCGGCGGACCGGCGGTCTCGCCGACAGCGTCATCGACGAGCGAACGCTGCCGGGGGAGGGCACCGGGTTCTCCTTCGACGAGGCGACGCCGGACGCCCTCGCCGAGGCGTGCGAGGCGGCGATCGCGGTGCGGGCCGCCGGGGCGCCGTGGGACGAGCTGATCCGGCGCGGCATGGCCGTCGACTTCGACTGGGACCGCGGCTCGGCGCCGCGCTACGCCGCGCTGTACGAGCGGGCGCTGGCGATCCGCCGCGGCTGAGGCCCGTCAGCGTCTTCCGAGCGCGGCCTTCACGAAGAGCATCTCAGTCCGGCGTCAGCGCCTCGAGGAGGGCGAGCGTCGTCGCCTCCGCGGAGGCACGCATCGGGGAGTGCGCCCCGGCGGTGATCGTCCGGACCGCGCCCGGCCCGAACCGCCGCTCGATCGCCTTCGCGACGGGATCCGGCAGCAGGCCGCCAGCCAGGGGATCGCCTCGGACCCAGCGAACGACGGCGCCGGCGGCCGCCGGCTCGGACAGCGCCGCGACCCCGCCGTCCCAGTCGCCGTTCTCGAGGAGGACCGCCTTCACGGCCTCGAGGTCGAACGTCGCCAGGCCCTCGGCCTTGGCAATCACGTCGCCCCAGCCCCAGGTCGGATTGAGCGGCCCGAGCGCCGCGATGGCCTCGTCGGCGCCGTCGAAGTGGCGCTCGATCGGGTCGTCCAGCATCGTCGCCATCACCACGACCGGCACGGCCGGCGGATCGAGCAGGACCAGCACCTCGGGGACGAGCCCCAGCGCCGGGAACCAGGCGGCCGTCATCGCCCCCCAGCTGTGGCCGACGACGCGCAGATCGGCCCGCCGCCAGCCCGCCGCCTCCACCAGCCGGACAAGGTCCGCGGCGTTGTCCCGGAACCGATGGTGGCCCAGCCAGCCGGACGTCTCACCATGACCAGCCTGGTCGATCGCGACGACCCGCCGCTCCAGTCCGGCCGCGAGGGCGGGTCCGATCCGCCACCAGATCCGGGAGGTGGACGTGACGCCGTGGATCAGGAGAAGGACCGGCGCGTCCGGATCGCCCCACGACCGCGTCGCATACGAGAGGCCGTTGGCCGGCACGTGGCCGCGCTCCGGCTCGGGCGGCTCCCCGAGCGCCATCAGGACCGCCGCCGGCAGCGACCCGGACACCCTGCTCACGGCTCGACCGTACCATGCCCCTCACGCCCGAGGCTCGGTCTAGAATCAGCCGCCCAGACCGCCCCGGAGGACCCGATGGCCAACCAGTTCGTCGTCGAGCTGAAGAACGAGCCCGGATCGCTAGCCGTGCTCGCCGAGACGCTTGCCGCGCGCGGAGTCGACCTGCGGGCGATCGGTGGCGGGGGGATCGGCGGCAGCGGCCACATCATCATGACGACCGCCGACGACGACGCCGCGCGGGCGGTCCTCCAGGATGGCGGCTACACGTTCATCGAGGGCGAGTCGATCCTGACCGAGGTCGACGACCGGCCCGGCGGGATGGCTCGGCTCTCCCGGGCGCTGGCGGACGCCGGCGTGAACATCTACGGGCACCTGTTCCTGGGCCGCTGGGGCGATCGGGCGATGTTCGCGTTCGTCGTGGACGACCCGGACAAGGCCCGGCCGATCCTCGAGCGGAAGGGCTGACGCGCTGAGCCCGGTCCCGGCCCGGCTCAGACGCCGAACTGGCGGAGGTACTCGCGGTTGGCCCGCTGGACCGCGACGACGGATTCCGGGGTATCGGTCGCCCGCAGGAACTGATCCTGCTCGATGACGAGCCAGCCGCGGTAGTCGATTCGGCGGAGCGCCTCGAGGACGCCGTCGATCCCGGAGTCGCCGAGTCCCAGCTGGCAGAAGACGCCGCGGCTCAAGGCCTCCTCCAGGCCCTTGCCCTCGGCCTTCACCTCGTCCATGACCGCCGTCCGGCAGTCCTTGATGTGGACGTGCCGGATCAGCTCCCGATAGTCGTCCACGGACTGGGTGGGATCCGCGCCGCCGAACCGGAAGTGGCCGGTGTCGAGGCACAGCCCGACCAGCGATGGATCGATCCGGTCCATGACCCGGGCGATCTCGTCGGCGGTTTCGACGTAGGTCCCCGCGTGCGGGTGGAGGACCGGCTCGAAGCCCTCGCTCCGGCAGATCTCGGCCGCCCGGTGGAGGTTCGCGATCAGGCTCTCGAAGCGCGCCGGCGGCAGCCAGGCCTCCGGGTGCTCCTGGATCCGGCCGGAGAAGGCGAGCCGCTCCGGCTCGTCGAACTGGTCGGACAGGACGGCGAACGTCCGCGAACCGTCCGGCGCTCCCTCGCGGATCAGGCGCAGACTGCGGCGCAGCCAGGCGTGGTCCTCCTCGACCCGCTCGTCACGGCTGAAGTGCTGCGGCAAGAACGCCCCGACCAGCTCGAGGCCGCGCGTGGTCAGCCGCTCGCGGACCTGGGCCGCGTCGCCGAGGAAGCCGGGCGGGCCCAGCTCGGTGCCCTCGACGCCGATGTCGACCATCCAGTCGAGCATGTCGTCGGGGGCGGGCATCCAGGCATCGGCGACGATGATCTCGTCGACGCCGAAGGAGACGGGCGCGCTGGCGACGCGCATCGGGACGGAGGACATTTCGCGGACTCCTACCGAGAGGGTGGGCGGGTGGGAAGCATCAGCGTCACCGCGAGCGCATGCCCGCGCAGCCGCACGACTGGCGGACCTGGAGCTCGACCGAGATCCGGACGTCCATCGGCTCGGCGTCGGTGTGCTCGAGGGCGCGCAGGACCATCGAGGCGGCGAGGTCGCCGACCTGGCGGTCCCGCCGAGTGAGGACGGTCAGCGGCGGATCGAGCAGCGGCGCCGCATCGAAGTCATCGAAGCAGACGATCGCCACGTCGCTGGGGACCGCGAGGCCGCGGGCCTTCAGCTCGGTCAGCCCGCCGAGGGCGAGATCGGCGCTGGGGTAGACGATCGCGCTCGGTGGTTCGTCGAGGTCGAGCAGCGCGCCCGTTTCCGCCTGACCGGCCGCCTCCGTCCACTCGCCCGTCCGGATCCAGCGCGGGTCCGCCGGCAGGCCGGCCCGGAGCATTGCCAGCTCGAAGCCGGCCAGCCGCTCGGCCCCGGACGTCTCGCTCGTCAGGCCGCCGGCGTAGCCGATCCGGCGATGGCCGTGGACCTCGGCGAGGTGGCCCACGAGGAGGCGCAGGCCGTCCTCGTTCGCGAGCGTCACGCGGCCGGCCCCGCAGCCCTCGACGACGTTGTCGAACATCACGATCGGGAGTCCGAAGCGGCGCTCGATCGTCCGGATCGCGCTCCCGTCGCCGGACGGCGCGAGGATGAAGCCGTCGACCCGGTCCGCGGCCAGCGCGAGGAGGGCCGCCCGCTCGCGATCCGGCTCCTCGTTCGTATCCATCACGTTGATCAGGTAGCCGGCCGCCTGGAGGCGGTGCTGCGCGCCTTTCAGCGCGTTCGCGTAGAACGGCGAGGCGATGTCCGGGACGATGAACCCGATCATCCGGGTCGTCCGGAGGCGGAGGGAGCGGCCGGCGGCGGACGGGTGGAAGTCCAGACGGGCGGCCGCTTCCACGACCCGCTCGCGGGTCGCGCCGGCGACGCTGCCCCGGCCCGACAGCGCGCGAGACGCGGTCGCCAGGGACACGCCGGCCGCTGCGGCCACGTCGGCGAGGCGGGGCGACTCGGTCATCACTTGACCGCGCCCATCGTCAGGCCGCGGACCAGGTGGCGCTGGACGGCGATCGAGAAGACGACGATCGGCAGCGCGCCGATCACGCCGGCCGCGCTCATCGCCCCCCAGTCGACGTTGATCCGGCCGATCAGCGTCGCCGCGCCGACGGGCATGGTCTCCGCGCCCGGGGTCGAGGTCAGGACGAGCGCGAACAGGAACTCGTTGTAGGTCGTGATCACCGCGAAGATCCCGGTCGCGACGAGGCCCGGGGCGGCGAGCGGCAGGACGATCCGGCGGAACGCGGTGAACCGGGTGTCGCCGTCGACCATCGCCGCCTCCTCGAGATCGACCGGGATCTCGCGGAAGAAGCTCTCCATCATCCAGACGACGATCGTGACGTTGAACGCGGCGTACACGACGATCAGGCTCAGCCGGGTGTTCAGGAGACCCAGGCCCTGGGCCGCCAGGAAGATCGGGATGATGATCACGATGGGCGGCAGCAGCCGGACCATCAGCAGGGCGAAGCCGATGTACCGGTCGACGCCGCCGCGCAGCCGGAACCGAGCCAGGACGTAGGCGGCCTGGGTCCCGACGACGAGCGCGATCAGGACGCTGATCGAGGTCACGAGGATCGAGTTCGTCAGGTACGCCCCGAACTCGCGGCCGCTGAACAGGCTGACGTAGTTCGCGCTCGTCAGCGCCTGCGGGACGAGCGAGGTCTCCTGGGTGATCTCGCGGTTCGACTTCAGCGAGGTCAGGAGCATCGAGATCACCGGCGTGATCGCGAACGCGATCGCGGCGATCGTGGCGATCAGCCAGCCCAGGCCGCGGAGCCGATCGCCCCGGCTGGGACCGGGCTGCGGAACGGCGGCCGGCACGAGGGGGGAGGAGGACCCCGTCATGCCGGCCGCCGTCGCATCAGGCCGACCGCGAACCCGCTGCCGACGAGGAACACGAGCGCGACCATGAAGAGCATGGCCGCCGCGTAGCCGACCTGCTGGAACTGGAAGAAGGTCTGGTAGCCGTAGATCGAGATCAGCTGGGTGCTGGTGCCCGGCCCGCCGCGGGTCAGGACGTAGACCTGGTCGAAGGTCGTGAGCGCGTCGATCGCACGGAGCGTGACGGCGACCAGGATCGTCGGTCGCAGAAGCGGGAGCGTGTGATCGATGAAGGTCCGCCAGCCGGTCGCGCCGTCGACCAGGGCCGCCTCGAACGGCTCGACGGGCATCGACTGGATCCCGGCGAGCAGGATCAGGAACATCAGCGGCGTCCACTCCCAGACGTCGAGGATCACGAGCCCGGCGAAGGCGCCGCCGCCGTTGCTGAGGATTTGCGGCGGGCTCAGCCCGACGGCGTGCGCGAGGGACGCGAGCAGGCCCACGTCCGAGGCGTAGATCAGGCGGAAGACGATCCCCACGACGACCGGGGTGACGATCATCGGCAGGAGGAGCGTCGCCCGGATCCGGCGGATGAACCGCCGCTCGCGGGCGACGAGGAGGGCCAGGCCCAGGCCCAGGAGCAGCTCGATCGTCACGGCGAGGACGACGAAGCGGAGCGTCGTGAGGAGGGCCTCGGTGAAGAGCGGATCGGCGAAGGCCTGCTTGTAGTTGTCCAGGCCCACGTCCCGGACGAGCCGTCCGAACCGGTAGAACCCGGTGCTCGAGCGGAGCCCGTCGAACAGCGGGTAGACGATGACGCCGAGCACGAGGAACAGGGCCGGTCCCAGCATCAGGACCGGCAGCACCCGGTCGAGGCCGGACCCGCGAAGGGCCCGGCCCCGGCCGCCCGGCGTCAGCGCTACCGCCACCGGCTAGTAGTAGCCCTGCTGGGTGAGGTAGTCCTTCACCTGGGTCGCGGCTCGGTCGAGCGCGTCGCCGCCGCCGCTGCCGGCCGCGAGCGCCACGTTCAGCTCGGTCCCGATGATCGACTCGACCTTGGACCAGTCCGGCGTCCGCGGCCGGGCCTGGGCGCCGGCCGTGAGCTGGGCCAGCGCCACCGGCAGGAGCCGGTGGGCCGCCACCGCCTGGCTGTCGTTGAACGCCGGTGTCTTGACCGGCAGATCGCCGGCCCGGGCGAGGGCCGTCTGGACCTCGGTCGTCGCGAACCACTTCATGAACGCGATCGCGTTGTCCTTGTTGGGGGCCGACGCGCTCACGCCGTGGATGAAGATCCCGATCTGGGCGATGGCCGACTCCTGCTTGGGGACGACGCCGAAATCGAGCTTGCCGACCTCCTTGGACTGGGCCGGGTCGTCCGACTTGATCGCGTTCCCGGAGTACTGGATGATCGCCGCCGCGTCGCCGCCGAGGATCGCCGCGCCCTCCTGGTCGGAGTCGAACTCGGCCACCCCGGCCGGCGCGATCGACTTCAGCGTCCCGACGAAGAAGTCGGCGGCCGCCTTGCCCTTGTCGGAGTTGAAGATGACGTTCCACTTGTCGTCGAAGAAGTCGGCGCCGAAGGAGCGGAACACCGGGTAGAACGAGGTGACGATCGGGTTGCCCTTCACGCCCCGGAACACGAAGCCGTACTTCACCTTGCCGGCGGTCACGCCGGCCTTGCCCTGGGCGACGAGGTCGTCCCAGGTCGCCGGAGCGGCCGAGAAGACGTCGTTGCGATAGGTCAGGGTCTGGAGGTCGCCGATCGTCGGCAGGGCGATCAGCTTGGGATCCTGGCTCTCGAAGCCTTTGACCCGGGCGCCCTCGCGCGGCGGCCAGAAGCCGAGGTCCGCGAACGGCTTGGGGTAGTCGGCGTCCATCTCGATGCCGTGGGTGCCGAGATCCTCGAGGATGCCCGCGGCCGCGTACTGCGGGATCCACGGGTCGTCCATGATGTAGATGTCGTACTGGCCCGCCTTCGACGTCCCGTCCTGGAACGCCTTGGCGAAGAACGAGTCGTACGGCTCGGTCAGGAACTCGACGTCGGTTCCGGTTGCCGCCTTGAACATCGGCAGGATCGTGTCCTTGAACGGCGTCAGGGCGCCGTCCTCGAACGCGCCGATCACGAGCTTGCCGCCGGCCTGGGCGGCACTCGGCTCCGGCGATGCGGCGACCGCGCTCGCGCCGGCCGCGGTGGAGGCCGTGGCGGTCGCGGCCGGAGCCGAGGCCGAGGGACTCGACGAGGCCCCGCAGGCCGCCAGGAACGCGCCCACGCCGGCGACCCCGCCGACGGCGACGCCCAGCTTCAGCAGGTCGCGCCGGGTCAGATACCGAGTGAGGATGTCGTCCTCGCTCATGGCTTCTCTCCTCCTGTGGGATGGGTCGGCGTCTGGTCGACCCGATGGACCGCGGTCGTGCCGCCCGGCTCGAAGAAGCACGCTCGCGCCGGATCGACACGCACCCCCACGGGCGCGCCGAGCGGCGCCGTCCAACCTCGATCAGCCCGGACCGTGACGCGAGACTCGCCGATCAGCACCTCCACGTAGACCTCGTCGCCCATGGGTTCGACGACATAGACGGAGCCCGGGACCGTCCCGGGCTCTCCGGCCGCCGCGATCTCGAGATCGCGGGCGCGAACGCCGATGTGGTCGACGCCCGCGGCAGCACAGGCGTCGTAGCGGTCGCCGAGCGCGACCGAGCCGCCGGCCAGGACGATGGCCCGGGCCGCCGGATCGAGTGCGATCGGCAGGATGTTCATCGGGGGGTTGCCCACGAAGCCGGCCACGAACCGGTTGGCCGGGCGGTCGAAGACCTCCTGCGGCGGGGCGTACTGCTGGACGAGGCCGTCGCTGATCACGCAGACCCGGTCGGCCATCGTCAGGGCCTCGGCCTGGTCGTGGGTCACGTACACGGTCGTCGCGCCGAGCCGCTGCTGGAGCCGGCGGATCTCGCCGCGCATGCTGATCCGGAGCTTGGCGTCGAGGTTGCTCAGCGGTTCGTCCATCAGGAACGCGGCGGGGTCGCGGATGATGGCCCGGGCCAGGGCGATCCGCTGGCGCTGGCCGCCGGACAGCTGGCGCGGCTTGCGCTTGAGGAGGTGACCCACCTCGAGCGACCCGGCCACCGCCTCGACCGCGGCCGCTCGCTCCTTCGGCGGGACGCCGCGGATCCTCAGCGGGTAGCCGATGTTGTCGCCGATCGAGAGGTGCGGGTACAGGGCGTAGCTCTGGAAGACCATCGCCACGTCACGCTCGCGCGGGGCGAAGGTCGTCACGTCGCGGCCGCCGATCCGGACCCGGCCGGCCGACGGGGTCTCCAGGCCGGCGATGATCCGGAGCGCGGTGGTCTTGCCGCAGCCGGACGGCCCTAGGAGGACGACGAATTCGCCGTCGGCGACGACGAGATCGAGCGAGGCGAGGACGAGGACGCCGTCGAAGCGCTTCTCGACACCGGCCAGCTCGACCTCAGCCATGGCGGGTCACGAAGCCATGGCCGCGCGGAGCGTCTCGACGGAGCGTCGGATGCACTCCTCCGGCTCGAGCGAGGGATCCTCGTGCTCGATCGAGACGACCGTGTCGTGGCCGGCCCGCTGGAGGGCCGCGATCAGCCGAGCCCAGGTCCCCACGTCGTGGCCGTCCCCGATCGCGGAGAAATGCCACGGGACGACGCTCGCATCGACGGGGAAGCGGTGGTCGAGGACGCCGTGGAGGGCGATCCGCTCGGGATACAGCGTCGTGTCCTTGCCGTGGCACCAGCCGATGACGGGGCCGACCTCGGCGGCGAGCGCGTCGATCACCCGGATCGGATCGGCGCCCTGCCACCAGAAGTGGCTCGGGTCGAGGTTCACGCCGATGTTCGCGCCCGCGTATGCGCGCAGGGCCTTGTACGTCTCGAGCGTCCAGACCGACACGCCCGGGTGGAGCTCGAGGCAGATCCGCACGTCCGGGGCGGCGCCAGCCATCCAGTCCGACATCCGGCGCCAGTACGGCCCGACCTCGGCCTCCATCTGCCATGCCCAGATGGGCTCATCGTCATTGCTGGTCGACCACAGGCCGAACACGCCGATCCCGCCGCCGGTCCGGCCGCCCGGGCTGCCGGCCATCGTCACCACCCGGTCGATCCCGAGGAGGGCGGCCAGCTCGATCGCGCCCTGGACGGCGGCCTGGGCCGTGGCGCGCGCCGCGGGGTCGGGGTGGAGCGGGTTGCTCGCGGCGTTGACCGCGGAAAAGCGGATCCCCGTCTCGTCGAGGTCGCGCCTGAGCTCGTCGCGAGCGGATTCGTCGGCCAGGAGGCGGGCCAGGTCGATGTGGGTCCGGGCGCCCCACGTCCCGACGCTCATCTCGACGTCGGTGATCCCGTGGTCCGCCGCCCACTGGAGCGCATCCCGCCTGGTCCGGTGCTTCAGCCCGTCGGTGAAGAGTCCGATCCGCACGATTCCTCCCGGGTGGATTCAGCCGGCCGCGGCAGCCCGCCGCCGGGACGTCGCCAGGCGGAACGCGTCGAGCAGGGCGACGAGGTCGGCCCGCGCCCCCTCGACGGTCGCCCGGACCGGCGCGCCGCTCGTGATCGAGGCGTGGAACGCCCGAAGCTCGTTCCGGAACGCCTCCTCGTACGAGACCCGGACGTCGGTCGTCTCGAGGCCCGTGGTCGACCCGTCGGACCGGCGCTCGGTCAGCCGCGTCGGGAAGTGGTGGAGGTACGGCGAGGGGAAGGTCAGCTCGAGGATCCGGTCGCGGGCGTAGACCGTCAGTCGCTCCCGGTAGTCGGCGACGCCGGGCAGGTTCAGGTGCTCCAGGTGGGCTCGGCCGTCACCGGGCAGGAGCCAGTCGAGGCTGACGCCACGACCGCCGTCGAACAGGGCCGCGTCGCTGAGCGGCAGCGGCGCGCCGATCCCCACCGAGCCCAGGACGTGATGGGCGAGGCTCACGTCGTGGACGAGCGAGCTGAGGTAGGCCTCGAAGGCGCGCTGTTCCGCGGGGTCCTGGTCGCGGCCGTCGAGGGCCTCCCGGACGGCGGCGGCGCCGCGCTCGCGGGTCGTCTCGATCAGGTCGCGCGGCACGTCGCGGCCGACCACGAGGCCGAGGTGGTCGACGAACGGCGCCTGGTCCGGGTCGTTGACCTCGACCGTCAGATGGACGATCTCGGCCGGGCCGTCCTGAAGCCGCTCGACGAGCCGCTCGACCGCCGGGTCGTAGAGCTTCATGTAGCCGACCTGGACGACGCGGTCGCCGCGGGCCGCCAGGATCTCGTCGACCTCGGCGACGCTGACGGCCAGCGGCTTCTCGCAGAAGACGTGCACGCCGGCGGCGAGCGCCGTGAGGACGGCGGCCTTGTGGGCCGGGTCGGGGACCGCGATCACGACGGCGTCGAGCCCGAGCGCGAGTGCCTCCTCGAGCGTCGCGACGGCGTTCGGGATCCGGTAACGTGCCGCGACCGCCCTCCGGACCGTCGCCGACGGGTCGGCGATCGCGACCAGCTCGAAGCGATCCGGCTCGTCCGCGAGGACCGGGGCATGGCTCGCCTGACCCACCAGCCCCGCGCCGAAGAGGGCGACGCGGAGCCTTCGCTGATCGCTCACGCGCGGACGTCCGACGCCACGGCTGCCATGAGGGTCCCTCCTGTGGCGACCAGACCCCGTCGCCGATGCCGGGGCAGTGTAAACGTTTCCAACGCTCGGTCAATGGACGTTCTGGACGCCGGCCCCGGCGGCCCGACCCGGCCAGCCCGCCCGACCTGGCCGAGCCCGGCCAATCGCGCCGGTCGGCGCGCGCCGGTCGCCCGTTCGGAGTCGCGTACCTCGCCGGGAACTGATCCCTCCGACCCCGAAATTCGGATCGTTCCAACCTCAGGGAACGATCGGGTCCAGAACGGCGGCTTCACGGCCGATCGTTCCACGAGCCTGGAACGATGCGGAGATCGATCCCGGCAGACCTCCTCGCCGGCGGCGGCGGACGTCGAACGCGCCCAGCCGCGACCGGCTCAGACCGGGACGGCCCGGCCCTCCCGCATCGAGCGGTCCGCGGCGAGCGCGATCGCCAGGGCCGCGGCCCCGTCGGCCCCCGTCACCTCCACGGGACGGTCCGCCAGGATCGCGTCGACGAAGGCCCGCGTCTGGGCGGCGTACGCCGCTTCGAACCGGGGCACGTCGGGATCGGCCAGGTCGCTGGCCACCGCGGCGCCGGCCGCGCCGCCGCTCGAGGCGCCGTGCGAGATCGGCAGGTGGCCCACCCACACCGACCCGCCAGTGGCCAGCACCTCGGTCCGGACGTCCTCGCCATACGCCGTCGTGCGGGCCATCTCGACCGTCCCCGTGGCGCCGCCCGCGAACCGCAGGTTCACGACGGCGCTGTCGACGTCGCCGACGGTCGCGAGCGCGGGAAATGCCAGGCTCGAACCGAACGCGTGGACCTCGACGACCTCGTCGGCCATGAGCCAGCGGGCGAGGTCGAACTCGTGGATCCCCATGTCGACCATGATCCCGCCGCTGACGGCCGGATCGGCGAAGGCCACCGGCGGTGGCTCCGCGTCGAACTGGAGCGACTTGAACAGGAGGGGGCGGCCGAGCGAGCCGGATGCGAGCCGCTGCCGGGCCCGTCGATAGTCGGGATCCCAGCGCCGCATGAACCCGACCTGGAGGCGGATCCCGGCCGTGGCCGCCGCTTCGATCGCCGCGGCCGTGTCGGCCGGCGTCAGCGCGATCGGCTTCTCGCACAGGACGTCGCGACCGGCCGCCGCGGCGGCGCGGATCGCGGCGAGGTGCCCGCTCGACGACGTGGCGACCAGCACGGCGTCCACGCCGCCCGCGCCAAGCATCTCCTCCAGCGACGCGAACACCGGCGGCTCTCCGACCTCGGCCGCGAGACGGCGGGCCGCCTCGACGTTCAGATCGGCGATCCCGGCCAGGTGCGCGGCCGGCACGGCCCGCGCGATCAGCCGGCCGTGGATCGAGCCCATCCGGCCGGCGCCGACGAGCCCGAGCGCGATGCGTGCGGTCATCGCGGCATTCTGCCTCCCCGGCAGGACCCCGAACGGGCCGGGTCCGCAGGCCGAGGGTCCCGCCCGATCGGGCCGTTCGGCACGGCGCCGCACGGCGCATTCCGGGGCAAATTCACATCAAGTTGCTGGGTGTTTCCGCCAGCGTGCGATCGATCGTCAGGAGCCGCCAGATGAACCGGACCCGTCACCTCCTCACCGCCGCCCTGGGCCTCGCCCTCGCGGTCACGGCCTGCGCGCCGACGGCCGGCGCCCCGACGTGGACCTACCCGCCGACCCCTGCGGGAGCCGGTGACGCCGCGGCAGGCGGCGCCTCGCCGAGTGCCGGCATGGCGATGGACATGGGTGGCTCGAACGCGCCCGCGGCGGGCGCGATCCCCGCCGGCGGCACGATCGCGATCGAGGCGTTCGACCTGGGCTACACCCCCGCCGCGATCACCGTCGCGGCCCCGGGCACCTATCCGGTCTCGTTCGAGAACACCGGCTCCACGACCCACGACGTCACCTTCGCCGACGGCACGAAGCTGACCGCCGACGCCGGCGCCACCGTCAAGGGCACCGTGAACGTCCCCGCCGCAGGCATCGGCTTCCTGTGCTCGATCCCCGGCCACGCGGCCGCGGGGATGACCGCCAAGGTCCTCGTCGCCGGCGCTGCGCCCGCCCCGTCCACCCCGCCGACGACCGGCACGACGGCCGCAGCCCCCGTGGCCGACCCGAACGCCCCGCCGTACGTCCTGCGCGACGCAGCCGCGCCGCAGGTCCTGCCCGGAACGGTCCATGACGTGGACCTGCCGATCATCGAGACGGACATCACCGTCGCCAAGGGCTTCGTCGTCCACGCCTGGACGTTCGGCGGGACCGTCCCCGGCCCGACGCTCCGGGTCCATCTCGGCGACACCGTCCGCGTCCACCTGACGAACCGCGGCTCGATGACCCATTCGATCGACTTCCATGCGAGCCAGACCGCGATGAACGACCAGATGATCGAGATCAAGCCCGGCGAGACGTTCACCTACACGTTCACCGCCGACTACGCCGGCGTCTGGATGTACCACTGCGGCACCGCGCCTGCCCTCCATCACATCGCGAACGGGATGTTCGGGATGGTCATCGTCGAGCCGAAGGGCGGCCTGCCCAAGGTCGACCAGGAGGTCGCGCTCGTCCAGAGCGAGTGGTACCTCGGCGCCCAGAAGGAACCGGCTGACTACACCAAGGCGAGCGCCGGCGCCCCGTCTCCCGACTTCGTCGTCTTCAACGGGATCGCCGACCAGTACAAGGACAACCCGATCATGGTCGACACGAAGGGCCGGGTCCGGGTCTTCGTCCTGGACGCCGGCCCGAACATCGACAGCTCGTTCCACGTGGTCGGAACGATCTTCGACACCGTCGTCAAGGAGGGCGTCGTCCTGGCCAAGGGCAACGCCGGCGGGTGGGGCAGCCAGGCCGTCGATCTGGCCCCCGCCCAGGGCGCGATCGTCGAGTTCAGCCCCCAGGAGGACGGGATGTACCCGATGGTCACCCACGCCTTCAACTTCGTCGGCAAGGGCGCGATCGGGATGTTCATGGCCGGCGACGGCGACCCGTCGAACTGATCGACGGGCGAGCGAGCCGGCGACGGGACCAGCCACCATGCGCCTCGAGCTCACGAAGCGCGCCGACTACGGGATCCGGGTCACCCTGGCCCTCGCCGGCGCCGACCGCGACCGGGTGCTCAGCGCCCGGTCGCTGGCGCTCAGCCAGCGGATCCCGGCACGGTTCGTCAACCAGGTGATGGCCGACCTCGTCGCCGCCGGGATCGCCGAGGGCCGGATCGGTCGAGCCGGCGGCTACCGCCTGACCGCTGCCGGACGGTCGAAGACGCTGCTCGACGTCATCGAGGCGATCGAGGGCGACAGCCGGCGCCGGGTCTGCGTCCTCCGGGGCGACGCCTGCCGGCCCGACGGACCGTGTGGCGTCCACGCGGTGTTCGCGGCCGCCCAGGACGAGTTACTGAGTCACCTGGCTGGGGCGACGATCGCGGCTCTCGCTTGGCGACCGGACACCGGCGCCCCTCTCGCTGAGGGCGCGATGGGGTCGTGAACGCATCCGATCCAGCAGAAATCGACCATCTGTCGATCATCTCCTGAGCATGCGTCCGAGTCAGCGATCGACAAACGTCGCCTACTACTGGAGGAACCGCGATCTCGAGCGCGAGCGGGTCCGATCCCGCCAGCACGGCACCGTCGACCTGCTCCGTGACCTTCGATCGGCTCCATGTATCGACTGTGGCAGGCGGTTCGCGCCGCACCAAGTGGACTTCGATCACCGGGATCGGAGCCACAAGCGCTTCCGTCTGACGTCAGGTGCGGTGATGCTGCGGCCGACGGCGGCGATCCTCGAGGAGGTCGCGAAGTGCGACGTGGTCTGTGCGAACTGCCACCGCGTGCGGACGCAGGCGCGCAAGTGGCCCCCTCCCGCCGCGAGGACGCGAGCGTCGCCCGGGCTCGAGCGCAAGCGCGCCCACTGGCGGGCGCAGGCGCGCCTCCTCGACCGACTGCGCGATGTTCCCTGCCAGGACTGTGGTCGTCGCTTCCCACCTGCCGCGATGGACTTCGACCATCGCATCGCCGGATCGAAGCGGTCGGCGGTCTCCCGGATGATCGGCCGGGCAGGGACGGCTCGCATCCTGGACGAGGTGGCCAAGTGCGATATCGTCTGCGCGAACTGCCATCGGTTACGGACCTTCCGGCGAAGGACCGACGAGTCAGTGCGGGAGTAACTCAGTTGGTAGAGTGGCGGCCTTCCAAGCCGCATGTCGCGGGTTCGAACCCCGTCTCCCGCTCCACCGTTTCCATCGGCGATCGTCCCGGCTGGTGGGCGTGAAGCCGATCATCCTCGGTGCCGCAGCAGCCGGGGCCGTCGTCTCCGTGTGGTTCTTCCTGACCGGGTACGGCTCTCCTCCTGCCGCGCGGCGTCTGGATTCTCTGAGGTAGTGGACCCGAGCACCAGACAGCGGATCGACGAGGCGGCGATCGCTCTCCGTCGTTCGCTCGCGCAGACCGTCCCCGCCACCGAGGATCTCGCGGCCGAAGCGAAGGCGCTGTCCGAGGCGTATCGATCCGGGGGTCCGGCGCCGGAGCTCGACGATCCCGGCGCGGTCAGGGCCTACGCCGCGAGCCGGATGCCGGCCACCTTCGCGGCTGCCGCTCGAGCGTTCGTCGCGGCCGCCGATCGGGCGCCAGCGTTCGGGCCCGAGTCCCTGCTCGACGCCGGCGGCGGGACCGGGTCGACCGCCTGGGCTGCACGCGCCGTCTGGCCGTCGATCCGGGCGATCGGCCTCGTCGATCGGTCGGGGCCGGCGATCGATCTCGGCCGGCGCCTGGCCGCCGCCTCCGGGGATGTGCCGTTGGCCGGGGCCGCGTGGCGCCTCTCGCCGCTGGCCGATCACGCCCCCGCCGACCTCGTCACCGCGGGCTATGTCCTCGGCGAGCTCCCCGCGGAGATTGTCGCGACGGTCATCGACGATCTGTGGGCGGCGACTGGTGGGTTGCTCGTCATCGTCGAGCCCGGGAGCCGCGCCGGGTTCGCGACCGTCCTCGCCGCGCGCGAGCGGCTCCTGGCGGCCGGTGCCCGGATCGTCGCGCCATGCCCGGGACCCGAGCCCTGTCCGGTCGCGGCGTCCCGTGCGACCTGGTGCCACTTCCTGGCCCGCCTCGAGCGCAGCCCGGCCCACCGCCGCGCCAAGGGCGCGACGAGATCCTGGGAGGACGAGCCGTTCAGCTACGTCGCCGTCGCGCGTCCGGAGGTGGTCGCAGATCCGCGGCCGCGCGTCGTCCTGGGCCGTCCCCGCCACCACCCCGGTCGCGTCGAGCTCCGGATCTGCGCCGACGGCCGGATCGAGACGCGAGTCGTCAGCCGCCGCGAAGGCCCGGTCTATCGGGCCGCCCGGGACCTCGCCTGGGGCGACGCGATCACCATGTCCGGGGACTGACCCTGCGCGACGCCGCGAGATGCGTCATCATGGCGGCGGCCCCCAGACCGTCATGACGCGGCGTCACCCGCGTCCCTGCCGCAGCCCTCCAGCGCTTCGTCACCGCTCGTCTCCGGGACCCTCCGGAGCGCACTCGTCCGTCCGACAGTCCCCGGTCGCTTTCACGCATTCGGGGGATGCACAGGCTGTGCTGCCGAACCGACGATCTGCATTGCCCCGGATCGCGGGGATGTCCAAACCGTCCGCTGCCCCGGATGTCATGACCATGATCCGTCGCTTCGCCAGCTCGATCCGATCGCGACTCATTGCCACGATCGCGGCCGTCCGCCGACGACCACGCACGACCGCCGCGGCGGGCCTGCTCGGGATCGTGGTCGTCCTGGCGGCCGGGGGCGCCGTGGCCGTGATCTCCGGCGCACCGGCGGCTCCCTCTCATCAGACGCCCACGTTCACCGTCCGGAACGGCTGGACCCTGGCCGAGCTGGAGCACCGGATCGAATCGGGCGACGTCGATGCGATCTCGGCCTCGCCCGGGACCGCGGCGAGCCCGGCGGGCGAGCTCGTCGTCCGGATGAAGGACGGCAGCGTCGTGACGATCGACCTGTCGGTCGGGGTCGGCGAAGCCGTGTCCGCCCTGAACGCCCTCGGCTACGGCAGCCTCCTGACGACCGAGGCGATCAACGCGACGAAGCCGGCTGCCGCCGCCGCCAATCCGATCTCGACGATCGTCACCCTCATCGTCCCGATCGCCCTGCTCACGTTGACGGCCCTGTTCCTCCTGCGGATGTCGCGGCGGACGAGCTTGGCGGGGCGGGACGCGTCCTCGACGTTCACGACGATCCTGCCGCCCGACCCGGCCGCGCCCGAGGCCGATCGTGCCGCCGTCGCCAAGGGGTCGGTCCAGCCCGTGACCCGGATCGCGCTCGCCGACGTGGCCGGCTGCGACGAGGCGAAGCTCGAGCTGACCGAGACGATCGAGTTCCTGCGGACGCCCGAGCGCTTCCGTCGGCTCGGTGCCCGGATCCCGCGCGGGATCATGCTGTACGGCCCTCCCGGGACGGGCAAGACGATGCTCGCCCGCGCCGTCGCCGCCGAGGCCGGCGTGCCGTTCCACTACGCCTCCGGCTCGGAGTTCGTCGAGAAGTACGTCGGCGTGGGCGCGAAGCGCGTCCGCGACCTGTTCGCCCAGGCCCGCAAGCTCGGCCGTGGCGTGATCTTCTTCGACGAGTTCGACGCGATCGGCAAGGCCCGCGGCGGGCCGAACAGCCACGAGGAGCGGGAGCAGACGCTCAACCAGCTGCTCGTTGAGCTCGACGGCTTCGCGACGACGGACGACGTGATCGTCATCGCCGCGACGAACCGCCTCGACACGCTCGACTCGGCCGTCCTCCGGCCGGGCCGCTTCAACCGGAAGATCCACGTCGGCATGCCGGACGTGAAGGGCCGCCGCGAGATCCTCGACGTCCACGCGAAGAACAAGCCGCTGGCGATCACGACGGATCTCGAGGAGCTGGCCCGCAAGACGTACGGCTTCAGTGGCGCGATGCTCGCCGACCTGCTGAACGAAGCGGCGATCCTTGCCGCGCGCCGCGGCGCCGAGACGATCGATCCCGAGGACCTCCACGCCGGCTGGCTGAAGGTCGCGGTCGGGACGTCGCGGCGACGCTCGATGGACGAGCGCGAGCGCTCGATCATCGCGGCCCACGAGGTGGGTCACGCGATCTGCGGCCGGGTCCACGGCGACAAGCGCAAGGTCGAGGAGATCTCGCTCTTCGCTCACGGCGAAGCGCTCGGCGTGACCGTCAGCAGCCAGGAGGACAACGACCTCCCGTCCGAGACCGACCTGCGGGCGCGCCTGATCGCGCTGATGGGTGGCCGGGCGGCCGAGGAGATCCTCTTCCACGAGGTCACCGGCGGCGCGGCGAACGACTTCGAGCAAGCCAACCGGATCGCCACGACGATGGTCACGAAGTGGGGCATGGGTCGCGACCCCGATGCCGTCGACGGCGGGATCTCCGGTCGGGGCGCCCTCTCGTTCCTCGTCCCGACCGGTTCGCGGACCCTCCCATCCGAGGTCCAGGCAGCCGCGACGCGGGCAACGCGGGCGATCCTCGACGAGGCCTACGCGGAGGCGTCCCAGACGCTGATCGCCCATCTCGAGACGCTTCGTCGGTTGGCGGCCTACCTCGTCGAGCACGAGCGGGTCGACGGCGCGACATTCGACGAGCTGTTTGACGGCCGGCGCGAGGTCCCCACGGCCGCCGATGAATGGCGTGCGCCAACGGCACGACCGCGAGCCTGGGGCGACGTCGTCGACCTGGCGGGCCGCCGCGCCCGGGGTCGGGTCGCGGCGCCGGACGTGGCCGCGCCTCCCGTGGCGGTTGCCGCGGCGGCAACGCTCGAGGACGCGGATCCAGCCCTGCCGCCGATCGTCGCGGTCGGCGCCGAGAACGTGCCTGGGGAATCGGCACCGGATGTGGCCGTCGCCAGCGTCGCGCGGACCGCGATCGAGTCCTTCAGCCACGACGATTCGATCGTGGAGTCGCCGGCCCGTGGCCCGCGCCCGCTGCGCGCCGGATCGGACCGGGCGTCGCTCGCGGGGCGGATCGGCCGCCGCCGGATCCGCCGGTCGTCGCTGCGAAAGGTGCGCTACGCGGCGGCGGGCGCCTTGTCCCGCGCCGGCGACTGGCTGCGGTCCGACGGACTCGAGCTCGATCAGTCCTGACGCTCGGCCGAGGCGCCGAGCTCGCCCAGGACGGCCATCCCACGCCGCATCAGGCGATCCAGGACCGAACGCCGAACCCCCGAAGGCCGGGCCGCCGCCCATCTGGTCCATCCGCATGACGTCCGCGGATGACCAACCGGCGGTCGAGGCTGCTGAATCGAGGGGTGGCCGCGGACGCCGGGCCGATCCATCGTTGGGTCAACCAACGTGCCCACCCGGCCACGGTCGAAGGAGCTCGATGAACGCAATGCCCGGCGCCCACGCCGACACCGGCCCGTCGTTCGGCGGGGATCAGCCCTCGTTGACCATCGAGGGCCTCGAGGACTCGGCCCTCAAGCTCACCCTCGCCGGCCTGGTCGTCTGCCAGCCGGCCTCCGTCGGATCCGACGTGGACCGCTTCTGGGCCTATGCCGATCTGCGCGACCTGACGGTCGCGAACTACGGACCGATCGGCGTGATCCGGGCCATCGTCCGGAGCAGCGACACGGAGCTGCCGCTCCTGCTCCTGGAGCCCGACCAGATCGTCGCCGCCCGCCGCACCCTCGAGGTCGTGTGGAGCCGGTTCGCCGAGCGAGCCAGTGGACGGTCCGCCGCATGAGCGTCTTCCGCTTCGCTCGCGGCCGGGCCGACGCCGGCCCCACCACGAATCCGGCCGGCCGGGTGTGCCTCCAGTGCGGGATGCTCGCCGCGGGAACGGAGGTGACGTTCTGCCGCCGCTGTGGCCTGCCGATCGGGGCGCCGCCGCGCTGGGATGCGAACCTGCCGACGTGTCCGATCTGCTACCAGAGCGTCGGCGACGACGGGCGGATCGAGTCGTTCGGCGTGCGCCGTGGTCGGGTCGACCTCGTCGTCCACATGTCGGAGCACGACCAGTTCCCGGTCGGCGACGACGACTATCTCGAATCGCTTCGGGTCGGCGACATGATCCGGGTCGAACGCTGGACCGCGCCATTCGACCTCGTCCGCCGGTATCTCGTGACCGGGGCCTTCGATGGCGGTCGGCGCCGCGAGTATCTCCACTCGGCGGTCGTGACGGCGATGTCCCAGCTGAAGCGGTGGGGCCCCGACGTGACGATCCTGGGCGACCAGGCCGAGTGGCGCGAGGCACGCGACGCGGTCAGCCGGCTCCTCGAGCGCTACCAGCGGGGACGCTCGGCGAGTCACTGACGCCCGACGGTCTCGGGGAGCGTCCAAGCTGCACCCGGACGGCCTCCAGATGACGTTCTGGACATGCTTCTTGACGGTGTCGATGCCCGGCCTCATGCACGTGGATGAGCCGGCCAGTGGACCAACGCATGCCACGGAATGGACGGCGGAGGCACCCTGGTGCGCCCAGGGCCGAGGCAAGATCGCATCGTGAATCCCTACGAGATTCTCCAGGTCGATCGGCGCGCGGACCTCGAGGTCATCCGTGCCGCCTACCGCATCCTCGCGCGCCGGCACCACCCCGACGTCGGCGGAGACGCGGCGACGATGGCGGCCGTCAACGAGGCATGGGCGATCCTCGAGGACCCCATGCGCCGGGCCCGCCACGATCGTGAGGAGCTGCGCGCGCGGATGCAGGCCGGCGACCAGGGACCGGATCACGCGCCAGGATCGGACGTGACCCGCGGCCGGCCGGTCATGCGAACCGACGACCGCCCGTCGAAGCCGTCGACGGCCACCCAGCCCGGCCAGAACCCAGTCCCGAGCTGGACGGCGCCCTCGCCGGAACGACCGAGCGCCGGTGCGGCGCGCGGCGACGGGGCGGTCCTGGACTTCGGCCGGTACGTCGGCTGGTCGATCTCGGAGCTCGGGCGGCACGACCCCGACTACCTCCTCTGGCTCGAGCGAACCCCGGCGGGGCGCGCCCATCGCGCCGAGATCCGGGCCATCTTCGAGCGTCGAACGGAGGGCGCGGTCGCCACGGCGGTTCGGCCGCCCGCAAGCAGCCGGCCCCGGAGGTCGTGGTTCCGCTAACGCACGCGGGCGCCGACGCGGACGGTACGCTGACCGCGTGACGCTGATCGCGACGAACGCCCTCACGAAGCGCTACGGCTCGACGGTCAAGGCCCTCGACGGACTGACTCTCGAGCTCGAGCCCGGGATCATCGGCCTCGTCGGTTCGAACGGGGCCGGCAAGAGCACCCTCCTGAAGATCCTCCTCGGGCTCCTCGAGCCGACCTCCGGCTCGGCGGCGGTCTTCGACCTCGACGTCGCGACCCGCGGGATCCAGATCCGCGAGCTCGTCGGCTACATGCCCGAGCACGACTGCCTGCCGCCCGACATGAGCGCGACGGACATCGTCGCCCACCTCGCCCAGATCTCGGGGCTGCCGCGGTCCGCCGCCCGCGAGCGAACCGCCGAGGTCCTCCGCCACGTCGGGCTGTACGAGGAGCGCTACCGCGCGATCGGGGGCTACTCGACCGGGATGAAGCAGCGGGTGAAGCTCGCCCAGGCTCTCGTCCACGACCCGCGCCTCCTGTTCCTCGACGAGCCGACGAACGGGCTGGACCCGACCGGCCGGGACGAGATGCTCGAGCTGATCCGGCGGACCGGGACCGAGTTCGGGATCGCGGTGGTCGTCGCCTCGCACCTGTTGGGCGAGATCGAGCGCGTCTGCGACCACCTCGTCGCGATCGAGGGCGGCCAGCTCCTCAGGAACGCGCCGCTCGGCGCGTTCACCGAGCGGACGGGCATCCTCGCGGTCGAGGTGGAGGAGGGCCGCGACCGGCTCGCCAGGCGGCTCAGCGCGCGTGGCCTGCGGGTCGCCGAGGATGGCAACGCCGTCGTCATCGAGCTCGCCGACGAGACGCCCTACGACATCGTCCGCGACACGGTCGTCGAGCTCGACCTGGCCCTCGTCCGGATGGAGCAGCGACGCCATCGCCTCGAGGACCTGTTCCGCGACGGGCCGGCCGCGCCCGCGGCCGCACCGGAGGAGCGAGCGTCGTGACCGACGCGAGGCCGCCGATCACCCGGGCCGGCAGCATCTACGACCTGGGCTACCGGCGCTACGAGGGTCCGCGCCTGGGGCGGGCCCACGCGATCCGCTCGCTGATCGGCCACAGCTTCCGCTCCACCTACGGGATCGGCCGGGGCGGCCGGGCAAAGATCGCGCCCTTCGTCTTCGGCGCGATGGCCGTGCTGCCCGCGGTCGTCGTCGTCGGCGTGCTGACGCTCGTCGCCCGGCTGGAGGTGGGGCGAGCGATCGAGCGGGCGCCCCAGATCATCAACTTCACGAACTACTTCAGCTCGGTCAACGCGATCATCGCCCTGTTCTGCGCCGCCCAGGCGCCCGAGCTGTTCGGGCGCGACCAGCGCCACGGCGTCCTGCCGCTGTACTTCGCCCGCGCCCTCCGGCGGTCGGACTACGCGCTGGGCCGGCTTGCCGGGTTCTGGCTCGGCCTCATGGCCCTCCTCCTCACGCCGATGCTGATCCTGTTCGTGGGCCGCGTGCTCCTGTCGACCGACATCGGCGCATCGTTCGCCGACAACCTGCCGAACATCCCGCCGGTGCTCGCCCAGGCCGCGGTCGTCTCCGCGCTCTACGGCGGGCTGGCGATGACGGTCAGCGCGTACGCCCCGCGGCGCGCCTACGCGACGGCCGGGATCATCGCGGTGTTCGTCCTGCCGGGCCTCGTGACCGGGATCATGATCGGGACCGGCTCGAGCGGAATCGGGACCCTGATGACGCTGATCGCCCCGAACACCGTGATCGACGGCACGAACGCCCTGTTCTTCCGGCACGAGCTGGGAGGCGAGTACTTCTTCATCGACGTGCCGCTGATCCTGTTCCTCGCCAGCGCGGTCGTGGAAGCGGCGATCCTCGTGGCCTTGGTCGTCCGGCGCTTCGCCCGGCTGACCGCATGACGCTCGCTCCGGATCCGAGCGGCAGCGGGCCGATGCCGCGCATGCCGCTGACGCCCCCCGCGGCGCCCGCGCCCGCGCCGGCCCACGCCCCCGGCCCGGCCCCCGCGTCGCCACTCGTCGTCGACCGCGTCTCACGCTGGTACGGGAACGTCGTGGCGGTCAACGACATCAGCTTCGAGATCGGTGCGGGGATCACGGGCCTGCTCGGACCGAACGGAGCGGGCAAGTCGACCCTGCTCCACCTCCTGGCGGGCCTGCTCCGGCCGTCGAGCGGCCGCGTCCTCGTCGACGGCCGGCCCGCCTGGCGGCAGCCGGAGATGTATCGCCGGCTCGGGCTCGTGCCCGAACGGGAGGCCGTCTACCCGTTCCTGACCGGGCGCGAGTTCGTGGACGTGGCCGCGCGGCTCCAGGGCCTGCCGGATCGCCGGGCCGCGACCGCGCGCGCGATTGCGACCGTCGATCTCGAGCCGGTCGCCGATCGCCCCGTCGGGACCTACTCGAAGGGGATGCGCCAGCGGGTGAAGATCGCCGCGGCCCTGGTCCACGAGCCGCCGATCCTCCTGCTGGACGAGCCGTTCAACGGGATGGATCCGCGCCAGCGGCTGCACATGATGGATCTCCTCCGGTCGATGGCCGCCGCCGGCCGGACGATCCTGTTCAGCTCGCACATCCTCGAGGAGGTCGAGCGCGTCGCCGACGGGATCCTCGTGATCCACGCCGGCCGGCTCGCCGCCTCCGGCGACTTCCGCGAGATCCGCCGCCTGATGACCGACCGGCCGCACACCTTCCGGGTCCGCTCGTCGGACGACCGCCGGCTGGCGGCCGCGTTCATGACCGAGCCCGCCGTCTTCGGAACGGAGCTCCGCGACGACCGCCTGACGGTCCAGGTCAGCGAGTTCTCGGGGTTCACCCGGATCGTCGCCCGGGTGGCCCGCGACGCCGGCGTCCGGTTGCTCGAGGTCGCCCCGACCGACGACTCGCTCGAGAGCGTCTTCGACTACCTGGTCAGCCGTCGATGACCTCGCTCGACGTGATGGTCACGGTGGGCTGGGTCACGGCCCGTGCCCTCCTCGGCCGGCGCCGGACGATCCTGATGGCGCTCCTCGCGGGCGCCCCGGTCGTGCTGGGGATCCTGATCCGCCTGGGGAACGGGACGCGCCCGAGCGCCCTCCAGAACGTCCTCGACGTGCTGATCGTGTCGTCCGTCCTGCCGCTCGTCGCGCTCGTCTTCGGATCGGCTGCCCTGGGCAGCGAGCTCGACGACGGGACCGGCGTCCACCTCCTGACGAAGCCGATCCCGCGCTGGGCGATCGTCGTCCCGAAGGTCCTGGTGTCGGGCGGGCTCACCGCGCTCCTCGTTGTTCCCTCGACCCTCCTCGCAGGCTTCCTCGTGGGTGGCTCGGGCAGCCACCAGATCGGGGTCACCTTGGCGTTTGCCGGCGCCGTCCTCGTCGGTGGCTTCGTGTACAGCGCGATCTTCGTGGCCCTGGGGGCCGCGACGAGCCGCGGGCTCGTGATCGGGCTCGCCTACTCGCTTCTCTGGGAAGGGTTGCTGTCGGCCGCGCTGGCGGGGACGCAGCTGTTCAGCGTCCGCGAATACATCCGGGGCATGGCCTCGGTCCTCAGCAACGGCGACGTGGAATCGGTCGTCGGCGGCTCGGCCTTCCCGCTCGCGGCGCTGACGATCGGGCTGGTCGCCGCGTTCGCCTCGGCACGCCTTGCGCGCCACGAGATCCGCTCGGGCGACTGATCGCGGCGCCCGCCGCGGCGGGCACGTCCGGGGCCGCCGGTCCGGCGTGTTGATCCCCCGGCGGACCCGACCGTTTGACGGTCGTGCGCAAGTCACCTAGCGTATCGAATGCAAGTCGCCTTGAACGTCGGCTCAAGCCCGGGCGGCACCCAGCGGATCCCGCAGCGAGGTCTTCAGCCCGTGGCAGCCACGTTCGTTCTGATGCTCCGCGAGGGCCTCGAGGCCGCCCTGATCGTGGGCATCATCGCCGCCTATCTCGTGAAGGTCGGCCGGCGCGATGCGCTGCCGCCGGTCCTCGCCGGCGTCATCGGCGCGGCCGCGCTGGCGATCGTCGCGGGCATAGCGATCGTCGTGACGGTCGGACGGCTGCCGATCGTCGTCCAGGAATCGTTCGAGGGCGGGGCGGGGCTGGCCGCCGTGGCGGTCCTCACCTGGATGCTCTTCTGGATGCGCCGCCAGGGCCGGGCGCTCAAGGGCGAGCTCGAGACCGGCGTCGCGACCGCGCTCGCGGCCGGGTCGACCGGCGCCCTCGTGGGGCTGGCCTTCATCGCGGTGATCCGCGAAGGGCTCGAGACCGTCCTCTTCCTGCTCGCGGTGGGGTCGGCGGCCGGCGCATCGGCGGCGACCGTCATCGGAGGCCTGCTCGGGCTCGTCGCCGCGGTCGCCATCGGCTACGCGATCTTTGCCGCCGGGGTTCGGGTCGACCTGCGCCGGTTCTTCACCGCCACCGGCACGATCCTGATCTTCGTCTCGGCGGGACTCATGGCGTTCGCGGTCCACGAGTTCGGAGAGGCCGGCCTGGTCTCGAACACGGGCAAGCTCTTCGACCTGAACGGCCTCCTGCCGGCGTCGAGCCCGCTCGGGACGCTGCTCGCCGGGCTCTTCGGGTACCGGGCGGCCCCGACTCCGCTCGAGGCGATCGCGTGGGTCGCCTACCTGGTCCCGGTCCTCGTCCTGTTCGTCGGCGTGCCGCGCCGGCGGGCGGTCGTCGCGGCGACGGTGGCATGCCTGGCCGTCGCCCTGATCGCCGGTTGCTCGCCCGCGGCGAGCGGGTCGCCGGCCGCCTCGGCGGCCGCGCCGTCCACGGCCGCGACGACGATCCGGGTCACCGCCAGCGAGTACTCGTTCACCCCCGCCGCGCTCGAGGCGAGCGCCGGCTCCGTCACGTTCCACGTCACGAACGCTGGGGCCGACACCCACGAGTTCGAGATCTTCCAGGGCGATCAGGTCGTCGACGAGGTCGAGGACATCGTGCCCGGCATCAGCCGCGATCTCACCGTCACCCTGGCGGCCGGCGAGTACACGTTCGTCTGCGCGCTGAACGGCCACGATTCGCTCGGGATGAAGGGCACGATCAGCGTCGCGGCGAGCTGAGTCCGCGCCAACCAAGTCGCACCGGTACCAACGGGTCGTTGAAGGGAGGATCCGCGCGGGCGAGCATCGGCCGACGATGCCCGTCGAGCTGATCGCGTTCACCGCCGACCTCCGGATCCACGGCCAGATCCCGCTTGCCGACGATCGCCTGAGCGACATGCTCAACTCCGTCGCGCGGGTGATCGTCCGGGGCGCCGGCGTCGAGGACCTCGTCGACGGCGGCCCCGCCCAGACGGCCGACCTGGCGCTGCCGATCGGCTCGATCGTGGCGGTCCTGGCGACCGGGCGCCGCGGCGCCGACGCGCGCCGCCGCCGGACGGTCCTCCACCGGGCCCGGGTCGGGCTCACCCGCTTCGTCGTGTCGGGGATGCTCCACGTGCCGGTCGGGCAGGACGGGCGGGTCGTCTCGAGCGATCCCAGCGTCGTGCTCGCCGGTCGCGACCTGCTCGTCCCGCTGACCGACGCGACGATCACCTACGACCGGGCCGACGGCTCCGCCAGCGAAGGGGCCGAGACGATCCTCGTCAACCGGAGCCACGCGAGGTGGATCGACCTCGACGATGCGGCCGGCGGCGACGACGGGCTCCACGTGGAGCGCCAGCGCGTGTACCACGCGGCGATGGTCAAGGACTTCACCGGCGCGTCCTGATGCGGCGCCCGCGTTCGGACGGGCACCGTGGCGAGCTCAGTCCCCGACCGGGACGCCCACGATGCTGAAGCCGCCGTCGACGTAGATCACCTCACCCGTCACCGCGGATGCGAGGTCCGAGCTGAGGTACAGCGCGGTCTTGCCGACGTCCTCGGGCGTGATGTTCGCGCGGAGCGGGGCCACGTCGACGAAGCCGCGGTACATGTCCTTGAACCCGCCGATGCCCGCTGCCGCGAGCGTCCGGATCGGCCCGGCGCTGATCGCGTTGACCCGAATGCCGTCGGGCCCCAGGTCGGACGCGAGATAGCGGACCGACGCCTCGAGCGCGGCCTTCGCGACCCCCATCACGTTGTAGTTCGCGACGACCTTCTCCGCGCCGTAATAGCTGAGCGTCAGGACGGACGAGCCGCGCCGGAGATGTGGGAGGGCGGCCCGCGTCACGGCCACGAGCGAATAGGCGGAGACGTCGTGGGCCAGGGCGAACCCGTCCCGCGAGGTGTCCACGAAGCGGCCGGTCAGGTCCTCGCGCTTGGCGAAGGCGAGGGCATGGACCAGGACGTCGAGATGGTCGTGGGTCTCGCCCCAGCGCCGGAACACGCGCTCGATGTCCTCGTCGCGCTGGACGTCGCACGGCTCCACGAACGTCGAGCCGATCGAGTCGGCCAGCGGCTGGACGCGCTTCGCGATCAGCGACTCGATCGAGCTGAAGCCGACCTCGGCGCCGGCCTCGTGGAGCGCCTGGGCGATCCCCCAGGCGATGGAGTGGTCGTTCGCGACGCCGAAGATCAGCGCGTTCTTGCCGTCCAGCAGGCCCATGCCCATCCTCCGCTCGCCGCGTCCCCCGGTCCCGCGGAGGATAGCCGGGGTCACTGCGGCTGCGTCACCCGGACGTCGTCGACGGCGGCCTCGACGAGGCTGTTCGATCCGGCATCGGTCGCCGCGAACCGGATCCGGATCGTGTGGCCGGCCCACGGATCGAGGTTGATCGAGCGCGTCCGCCAGGCGCCGTTGCGGTAGCTGCCGCCGCCGTGAGCGAGCGCCACGGGCGAGCTCGTGCCGGCATCGACGTCGAGAACCTCGGCCCGGAACTCGTCGCCGACCACCGAGTCCCGGTCGAGGGCGAACGTCCAGCGGAACTGGAGCTTCTGGCCGGGCGCGGCGGGCAGCGCGATCGGCGGCGAGGTGACCGTCGTCCGCCCGCCGTCGACGTCGTTCGCGTTCGCGCTCGTCCCGGCCTTCAGCCCGGTCGCGAGATCGAACCGTCCCGAGGCCGCGCTCCCGAGCTGCTTCGGGCCGCTCGTCGACGACGTGGCCTCCGGGTCGCCGAGGTGCCACGCCCCGCTCGTCGCCGTGTCGGTCCGGTCGAGGTTGACGCGCCAGCCGCGAGCGACCTCCAGGTCGTCGTCGAAGGCCCCGCAGCGCGCGACGCGGACCGCGGGGCCCAGGATCGAGAGGGGACACCAGGCCCGTTCCATCAGCCACAGCACGGCTTCCTTGTTGCGCCCGGTCTCCGGACTGATCATCGAGGACTTCGGGTAGTCGACGACCGACATCTCGAACGTGTACGCGAAGATCCGGTACATCCCGTACTCGTAGTCGCGCGTCGTCCCCGACGTCAGGTAGAGATCACTGGCCTGCTCGGGCCGGTAGCCATTCGTCGCCGCCATGTGCTTCCCGATCGCCATCAGCGCCTTGTGGTCGTCCGCGGTCATGTCGGCCGGCGTGTCGGTCATCGTGTAGCCGTATGGCCACATCACGAGCCGGCCGTCTTCGTGGAACGTGATCGCGGCCCGGATCTGCTGACGGCCGTCGACGACCCGGCTCGCGAGGAAGTCGCGAACGTTCCGGGTCTCCGGTGCCGAGAAGGCCCTCGGACCCATGTAGGTGATGGCGGCCGGATTCTTGCTGGTCCGTCCCTCGGCGATCCCCCAGCGGTAGCCGAAGTTCCGGTTCAGGTCGGTCCCGATCGAGCTCGAGCCCGGCGTGGGCTGGCGGTTCTTCCGCCAGAAATGGAAGCGGCCGCCGCTGATGTCGTAGGTGGCACCGTCCGGGTTGACGGCGAGGATGATCCAGACCTCGCGGCTGTTGACGATGGCCGTGACCCGGGCGTCGTGGCCGTAGCCGTCGGCGAGCCAGTGGAGGATGTGGAGGGTCATCTCGAGGCCCATGTGCTCGTCGCTGTGGGTGAGCCCATCGAAGAGCACTTCCGGCTCGGCCTCGTCGGTCGCGACGTGATCGCTGATCTTCACGGCCCAGACGGTCCGGCCCTGGTAGGTCGTCCCGATCGAGAACCGCTGGACGATGTCGGGGTGGGCGGCCTCGACGGCGGCGACGTCGGCGGTCATCTCGGCGTAGGTGTGGTAACCGGCCCAGCCGGGCGGGAAGTCGGCCGCCGCGGCCGCCCCGGGCGTCGCGGCCGCGACCGGCACCAGGAGCGCCGAGCCGAGGAGGGCGGTACCGACGCGGGCGCGGATCCGTCGGGTCATGGGCACAGGATGGCCGCGCCGGGCCGCGTCGGACAAGTCCCCGAACCGTCCCGGCCCCGGTGGGACCAACGGGCGGCCGGGCGACGGTGTCCGTTTTGTCGATCCGCGCTCGCCCGTCCGTCGCCCTCATGTCAGCCTTCTCACCACACACGGAGGAACACCCGATGAAAGTCCTGCTGATGGTCTGCTGGGACGCCGCGCAGATGGATGCCCAGACGGAGCCCGAGGCTGGAACGCCGGCCCCGGCCGCGGAGGAGCCGTTTCCCTGGGTCGACGACCTGCGGGCCGCGGGAATCTGGCAGACCGGCGATCAACTCGCGCCGCCGCGCCGGGCGCGGACGGTCCGGGTCCGCGACGGGAAGCGGCTCGTCACCGATGGGCCGTTCACCGAGACGAAGGAGGCCGTTGGCGGGTTCGACCTGCTCGAGGTCGAGAGCCTGGAGCAGGCCGTCGAGATCGCCGCGAAGCATCCGCTCGCATCGTTCGGAACGATCGAGGTCCGGCCGCTCTGGGGCCAGTGAGCTCGGAAGCCGTCCGCCGCGCACCCCAGGCGCGGTTCCGGGATGAATGAGCGTGCGCCGACCTCAGATTCGACGCCGGATGTCGGATTTGACTGCGGCCCACGCTCACTGGTCGGCGATGTGCGCCTGGGGGACGCGCGCCCCCGCGTCCCCGGATTGCCACCGCCCGGGCGGCGCGCGCCCGCGAAACGGATCGCCCAGCTTGGGGCGTGACCCGCCGTCGATGGGAACGACACGTGCCGATCGGTCGCGGCACCGGGCGCGCCTGGAGGCCGCCGAGGGCGGCCTCCGCAGACCCCGCGCTAGACTGGCCCCACCGTTTGGCCACCACTCGGCGGCCGGTGCCGCCGCGCCCGAGGTCCACCCGATGACGACCGAGACCCAGCCGCGTCTCAAGATCACGTACGCCACGCTGCGCGCCGACAACGAGCAGCTCCACGCCGAGTACGAGGCCGGGCTGGCCCAGGCGAAGACCCTTCTCGACGGCCATCACGAGAACTGGATCGACGGCAAGGCTCGAGCCGGTCAGGGCGAGCACACGGTCCATTCGCCGATCGACCACGACATCGTGCTCGGCCACTTCGCGATCGGAAGCCGGAGCGACGTCCAGGACGCGGTCGACGCGGCCCGCAAGGCGCAGCCCGCCTGGTTCGCGCTCGGCTGGAAGGGGCGGATCGAGATCCTCAAGAAGGCGGCCGAGCTGATCAGCCAGCGCCAGATGGTCTACGGCGGGCTGATGGCGATCGAGGTCGGCAAGAACCGGCTCGAAGCCCTCGGCGAGGTCGAGGAAGCCGCCGACCTGATCCGCTACTACGCGAAGACGGCCCAGGACAACGACTACTACGACCACCCGATGGACAGCCTCGGCGATGCGGCGGTTCACACCCGCTCGATCCTCCGGCCGCACGGCGTGTTCGCGGTGATCAGCCCGTTCAACTTCCCGATGGCCCTCGCCGCCGGCCCGACCGCCGCGGCGATGCTGGCGGGCAACACGGTCGTCTTCAAGCCCAGCTCGGCCGCCCCGATCTCGGGCGTCAAGCTCGTCGAGGCGTATCGCGACGCGGGCGTCCCGGATGGCGTGATCAACCTCGTCATGGGCCCGGGCGAGACGGTCGGCGCGGAGCTCCGCGAGAACCCCGGCATCGACGGGATCGTGTTCACCGGCTCCTACGAGGTGGGGTTCGACCTGTACCGGACGTTCTCCACCCGCTTCCCGAAGCCCACGATCGTCGAGATGGGCGGCAAGAACCCGGCGGTCGTCTCGCGCAAGGCCGATCTCGAGGAGGCGGCCGAGGGGATCATGCGCAGCGCCTTCGGCTTCGGGGGCCAGAAGTGCTCGGCGAACAGCCGGGTCTACGTCGAGCAGCCCGTCCACGACGAGCTCGTCCGGCTCCTCGTCGAGAAGACGGAGGCGATCACGATCGGTGATCCGCTGCTCCGCGAGAACTGGCTCGGGCCGGTGGTCGACCAGCGTGCCGTCGATCGCCACCAGACCGCCGTGGCGGAGGCCCGTCGCGACGGGCGGGTCTTCGTCGGCGGGGAGCGCCTCAGCGACAAGGGCATGGACCGCGGGTTCTACGTCGAGCCGACGGTCGTCGGCGACCTGCCGGCGGACCACCGCCTGTTCCGCGACGAGCTGTTCGCGCCGTTGACGGCGGTGCAGGCAGTGGACAGCTTCGACGAGGCGATCCGGCTCGCGAACGACTCGGTCTACGGCCTGACCGCCGGCGTCTACAGCGAGGACCAGGGCGAGGTCCAGCGGTTCCTCGACACCTGCGAAGCGGGCGTCCTCTACGTGAACCGGCGGGCCGGGGCCACGACCGGCGCATGGCCGGGCGTCCAGGCATTCGGCGGCTGGAAGGGCTCCGGCTCGACCGGCAAGGCCGGCCTGTCGATGTACTACGTCGCCCAGTTCCTCCGGGAGCAGAGCCACACCGTCGTCGACTAGCGATCGCGGCCTCGCGGCCTCGGTGGGGCGAGCGTCGGGCGGCGGGCGGGGGCCCCGGCCGCAGGGCCGGGGCCAGCCGCCCGATCTTCCGCTACGGCAGCCGCGCCAGGGTCGTGTGGGCCTGAGCCTGGACGTCGTCGGCGGACGGCGGCGTGCCCCCGAGCGAGACGTCGCTGATCGCCACGATCACCGC
>DASSHB010000034.1:0-21877 GCA_035693125.1 Candidatus Limnocylindrales bacterium
CTCATGCTCCGCGAGCTCGAGCCGGCGGGTGAGCTCGCGCGGGTCGAGCTCGAGGGAGGCGAGCAGCGCGCGGTTCTCGCGCCAGCGTTCCACGGCCGCCGCCATGGCGGCGCGCGCGTCGGCGTGACCACCGAACGCATCGAGCAGGTCGCGCTGCCAGCGCTCCTCGAGCAGCCGCTGCTGATCGTGCTGGCCGTGGATCTCGACGAGCCCGCCGGCGACCTCGCCGAGCCGTGCGGCGGTCACCGCCTCGTCATCGAGTCGAGCCGTCGACCGACCGGACGCCGCCACCTCGCGCGACGCGATCAGCGGTTCCGGCAGGCGGTCGAAGAGCGCCGTCACCCGCGCGGTCTCCGCGCCATGCCGGACCAGGGTCGTGTCCGCGCGGGCCCCGGTCGCCAGACCCAGCGCGTCGATCAGGAGGCTCTTCCCTGCCCCGGTCTCGCCGGTGAACACGTTCAGGCCCGGGGCGAGCTCGAGCCGGAGCCGCTCGATCAAGGCGAGATCGCTGACCGTGAGCTCGAGCAGGCGACCCGCGACGGCGTCGGGGGCGTCGGGCGGCGATTCCGCGACCGCCATGACCCCGATCGGCTCGCCGCTCACGACGGCAGGAGCTCGACCTTGTGCCGGAACAGGTCCCAGAACGGCTGACTGCCGGCGGGCTCGAGGAGCTGGACCGGACGAGCCAGCGCGCGCACCTCCACGACGTCGCCCACGGCGATCGGCAGGTCGTCGCGGCCGTCGATCGAGACGATCGCCTCGGTGGCGTCGACGACCCGGCAGCGGACGACCTGGTCCGGACCGACGACGACGGACCGCACCGTCGAGAGATAGGCCGCGATCGGGGTCACGATCAGGTTCCGGCTGTCCGGGGCCACGATCGGACCGCCGGCGCTGAACGAGTAGCCGGTCGAGCCCGTGGGACTCGCGACGACGAGGCCGTCGGCGATGAACGTGGCGACGTGGGTCGCGTCGATCGCGACGTCGAGCCGGACGACCCGGGCGAGCGCGCCGCGGGCGACGACGATGTCGTTCAGCGCGTGATGGACGATTGCGTCCTCGGCGCGGCCGCCGGGGAGCAGCCGCGCCTCGAGCGCCATCCGCTCGTCGATCCGGTACTCGCCGGCGACGATCTTCGCGAGGACGGCCTCCAGCTCGCTCGCCTCGACCTTCGAGAGGAACCCGATCTTCCCGAGGTTGACGCCCAGCAGCGGCACGTCGACCTGGATCACGGCCCGGGCCGCGCGGAGGAGCGTCCCATCGCCGCCGAGCACGACGAGGGCATCGGACGACGAGAGCTCGCGACAGAGCAGGTCGAAGTCCTGCGCGGTGGCCGCCCAGTGATCGATCCCGTGCATCCGGCACCAGCCGCCGGCCCGCTCCCGGAGCTCGACCGCCGCCTCATTCGTCGGGTTGTACGCGAAGCCGATCCGGCGGACGGTCACGGGGCCACGACCTCGGCGATCCGATCGCCGATCTCGGCGCAGCCGGGGCCCGCCTGGAGATGGACGAGGAACTCGCGGTTGCCCTCGGGTCCCAGGATCGGCGACGCGATGACCTCTCGCGTTCCCAGCTGCAGCGCCGACGCCGCCTCGACGACCCGTTCGAGCACGGCGCGATGAGCGGCCGGGTCGCGCACGACGCCCCGATCCGTCCCGCCCTTGCCGACCTCGAACTGCGGCTTCACCAGCGCGACGATCGGCGCGCCGCCGGGCCGGAGCGTCGAGGCGATGGGCGCCAGGACCAACCCGAGCGAGATGAACGACACGTCGACCACGGCGAGGTCGATCGGCTCGCCGAGCGTCTCCGCCGTGAGGTGCCGCGCGTTCGTCCGATCGTGGACGACGACCCGTGGATCGGCCGCGATCGAGGCGGCCAGCTGCCCGCGCCCCACGTCCACGGCATGGACCCGGGCGGCACCACGCTGGAGCAGGACATCGCTGAAGCCGCCCGTCGATGCACCCGCATCCAGGCACACGAGCCCGGCCGGATCGAGCGCGAACGCGTCGAGCGCCGCGGCCAGCTTGTGGCCGCCCCGGCTCACGTACGGCTCGCTTGCCACGAGCTCGATCGGCAGATCCGCCGCGACGAGGTCGCCGGCCTTGCGGTCGGTCCGGCTCGCGTCGCCCACGCCGGTCCGGACCCGAGCGGCCAGGATCAGCGCCTGGGCGCGGGTCCGCGTCTCGGCCAGGCCGCGCTCGACGACGAGCTGATCGAGCCGTTGCCGCGCGCGGCGAACCGTCGTGGGACTCACCCGGATATCGTGGCACAGCCGACTTCGCCGCGGCTCATCGGAGGATCGTCCGCGGATGCCCGCCGCCCGCTTCGCCCGGATGCTCGCGATCGTCCTCCTGCTCGTCGAGGGGGCGTCCGGCGCGTCGGTCGGCGTGACCCTGCTCATCGGCCTCGCCGAACGGGCGGGGGTGAACGGCGCGATCTCCATCCCGTTGGGGATCCTCGTCTACGGGCTGGCCCTCGTCGCCGCCGGCATCGGATGGATTCTCCGTCGCCGTTGGGGCTGGCCCCTGGGAACGGCCGTGATCGTCCTCGGGCTGGCCGTCCTGGCCGTCCTCCTCGTGCTCGAGCGCGGCAACGACCCGGTCCTGCTCGGCGGCGTCGTGATCTGGCTGATCACCCTGGGCGCGCTCCTCGGCGGCCGATCCGCGGCGCAGGCCTAGGAGGCGAGGATCGGCTCCAGACCCAAGGTCGCGAGGGTTTCGCGAACCTGATCGGCAAGACCCTGCCCGTCGAGCCGGAGCACTCGGCGCAGGTCGGCCACGGAGCCGTGATCGACGAACGAGCCGGCGGGGATCCCGATGATCCGGACCGGGATGTCGCGCAGCGTGCGATCCGCCAGGCGGGCGGTCTCGATCGCCTCCAGGACGCCGCTGCCGAACCCGCCCGCCTCCACGCTCTCCTCGAACGTGACGACGAGCCGCTTGCCGCGGGCTTCGGCCAGGATCAGCTCGGTATCGAGCGGCTTCGCGAACCGCGCGTTGATCACCTCGACGGACCAGCCGTCGGCCGTGAGGGCGTCCGCGGCGTCGCAGGCCCGTTGCACGATCGGGCCGAACCCGATGAACAGGATGTCGGTCCCCGGTCGGATCACCTCACCGCGGCCGATCGGGAGCGCGACCGGCTCGACCGGAGGCAGGCCGAACCCGGGATCGCGCGGGTAGTGCAGCGCGAACGGCCGGTCCTGGCCGAGCGCGCTGACGAGGAGCGAGCGGAGCTCCTGCTCGTCCTTGGGGCTGGCGATCACGAGGTTCGGCAGCTGGCGCTGGGCCGGGAGCGTGAACATCCCCTGGTGGCTCGTCCCGTCCTCGCCGACGAGGCCCGCGCGGTCGACGGCGATCAGGACCGGCTGATCGTTCTGGCAGACGTCGTGGACGGTCTGATCGAAGGCCCGCTGGAGGAACGTCGAGTACAGGGCCACCACGGGCCGCAGGCCGCCCATCGCCAGCCCGGTGGCCAGCGCGACCGAGTGCTGCTCGGCGATCCCGACGTCGATGAACCGCTTGGGATAGGCCGCCTCGAACCGGGACAGACCGGTCCCCGTGGGCATGCCGGCGGTGATCGCGACGATGCGCTCGTCGGTCTTCGCCCGCGCGACGAGCTCCTCGACGAAGACCGCGGTGTAGTTCGGGTTCTTGGCGGGGCGTTTGACGGCCGAGGCGGGCGCCGCATCGTCGGCCATCGACTCGGTCGGCATGACCGGCGCGATCGCCGGGGCGGCGGCAGGCTCCGCGGCCGGCGCGGGGCCATGGCCGTTGCCGTTCGTCGCCGGCACGCCCATCGGCGGCAGGGCCGCCCCGTGGAACCCGACCTGATCCGTCTCGGCGGGCCGGTAGCCATGACCCTTCTGGGTCCGGACGTGGACGATCACCGGTCCCTTCAGGTCCAGGGCCTGCTGGAACGTCGAGAGCAGGGCCTTCAGGTCGTGGCCCGGCACGAGGCCGATGTACGTGATCCCCAGATCCTCGAACAGCCGTCCCGGCTGGGCGAAGTTGACCACCGACGCGCGGAGCCGCTGACTGAGCTCACGGACCGTCGGCCCGACCGCCGGGATCCGGCCGACGAGCTCGTCGTAGGCGGTCCGGCTCGACTGCCACGTCCCGGACAGCTTGATCGCGCTCAGGTACTTCGAGAGGCCGCCGACGGTCGGGCTGATCGACATCTCGTTGTCGTTCAGCACGATCAGGAGCTGCGTCTTCCGCTGGCCGATGTCGTTGAGCGCCTCGAGGCTCAGCCCGCTCGTGATCGCCGCATCGCCGACGACGACCGCGATCCGCTCGCTGCTCGCGCGCAGGTCGCGGGCCGTCGCCAGGCCCTGCCCGATCGACAGCCCGGTTCCGGCATGGCCACCGTCGAAGACGTCGTGCTCGGACTCCGTCCGGCGCGGGAAGCCGCCGATGCCGCCCAGCTGGCGGAGCGTGCCAAACCGGGCGAACCGGCCGGTGAGGAGCTTGTGCGGGTAGGCCTGATGGCCGGTGTCCCAGACGATCCGGTCGCGCGGCGATTCGAGGAGCCGGTGGAGCGCGATCGTCAGCTCGACGACGCCGAGGCTGCTGCCGAGATGGCCGCCCGTGCTGGAGACGGTCGAGATGATCGCCTCGCGGAGCTCGGAGGCGAGCTGCTCGAGCTCGGGTTCGGTGAGGTCGCGGAGATCGGCGGGGCCGGTCAGCGTCGGAAGGATCGGGGAGGTCACGGGAGGGGCGGGCTCCTGGCGGTGGTTGGCGAATGGTCACCCGTCGGACGGATTCGCGTCCAGCGCTGCGACGGATCGCCGCCGGGATTGTAAACGTGTTCGCTCGAAGTCGCACGTTTCGCGGAGTACGCTGTGCGACCGAAGGAGGGACGCCCCGTGGAGATCGATGATCGGGCCCGCGTGGCCCGCTTTCCCGCGACCGCGATCCTGCCGGGTCATCCGGCCTACGACGAGCACCGGCTCTCGTTCAACGGGATCCTGGACCGCCGGCCCGCTGCGATCGTGCCCTGCTCGACGACCGCCGATGTCGTGGCTGCGGTCCGAGCCGCTCGCGACCTCGACCTGCCGATCGCCGTGCGCGGCGGCGGCCACAGCGTCGCCGGCCACGGGATCGCCGATGACGCGCTCGTCGTCTCCCTGGCGCCGATGCGGAACGTCACGGTCGATCCGGAACGCCGCCTCGCGCACGCCGGAGGCGGTGCGCTCTGGGAGGACCTCGATGGCGCGACGACCGCGCACGGCCTGGCGGTCACGGGCGGCACGTTCGTCGACACCGGGATCGGCGGCCTGACCCTCGGCGGCGGGATCGGCTGGTTGCTCCCGATCGCCGGCTTCACGTGCGACAACCTCGTGGAGGCCGAGGTCGTGACGGCCGATGGCTCGGTCGTCGTCGCCGGTCCTGCGGGCGATCCCGAGCTGCTCTGGGCGCTTCGCGGCGGCGGCGGCAACTTCGGGGTGGTGACCCGGTTCTCGTACCGGCTCACCCCGCTCCGGCCGATCGTCGGCGGGCGGATCCGCGTCAAGGCATCCGCCGCGCGCGCCGTGTTCGCCCGGGTCGAGGCGATCATCGCCGAACACCCGACGGCGATGCTCCCGACGGTCAGCGCCTTCCACGACCCCGAGCTCGGTGACGCGATCAGCATGTTGGTGGGGATCATCGACGACGCCGCGGCCGAGCCGATCCTGCACCTCCTTCGTGATGGGCTCCCCGTCATCGCCGACGAGGTCGGCCCGCGCACCTATGGCGAGCTCCAGGGCATGACCGGCCTCCTGCCGTTCGGGCTCCGGAACTACTGGAAGGGCCACTTCCTGCGCGAGCTCGATGTCGACCTGTTCGAGGCGATCGTGGCCCGCGCGATCGCCCCCGGCGCTCCGACCGACGGCTTCGTGCTCCTCGAGGGCATCGTCGGCGCCGGCCGGACCGAGCCGGACGGCGGCTCGGCGTTCGCCCAACGCGCGGCCCACTGGAACGCCAGCGCGCTCGGGATCTGGGAGGACCCCGCGGAGGATGAACGGGCGATCGCCTGGGTCCGAGCGTTCGCCGCGCTGCTCGAGCCGGCTTCCCTGACCGGCGGCGGATACGTCAACTACTCACCGGTCGACGAGACTGCGGAACGGGTCCAGGCTGCCTACGGCGACGAGCGCTGGGCGCGACTCGTGACCGTGAAAGGGCGTTACGACCCCGCCAACGTCTTCCGGTTCAACCACAACATCCCGCCGGCCTGACCCCGAGCGGCGGGCCTACTCCTCGGCGTCGTCGATCGCGACCTCGCGGGCCTCGAGACCGCCGCCGGGCCGGCTCACGAGCTGGCGGACGCGGAGCTCGGCCTGGCCCAGGAGCCGCTCGCAGTGGCGTTGGAGAGCCACCGCGCGCTCGGTCCGGGCGATCGTGTCCTCGAGCGACAGGCCGCCGGCCTCCAGCTCGGCGACGGCCGCCCGGAGCTCGGCGAAGGCATCGTCGAAGGTCAGCGCCGCGATCCTGGGGTCGGCGGGCTCGAGGCCGGGATCGTCGGCGTCGGCCGGCGTCGCGGCGGGTTCAGCGGTCATCCGGCTCCTCCTCGCGGTTCAGCCAGCGGCCGATCCGACCGGCGATAAGGATACCGATCCCCAGCCCGATCGCCGTGACCGCGATCCCGATCCCGAGGACCAGGACGAGCCCGATCACCGGGGATCCGCCGTCGCCGGGAGATCGCCGCCGGCCAGCCGGATCGCCAGCCTCGTGCCGCCCGGGGCATCGCCGGGTTCGAGGAGGATCCGCCCGTCCGTCCCGTGCCGGACGATCGCGTAGCCGCGCTCGAGCGTCGCCTGCGGATCGAGGACGGCGAGCGCGGCGGCCGTCGAGTCGAGGACGCCCCGGGCGGCCGCGAGGCGAATCGTGATCGGTCCGGTGGCGGCGGCCGCGGCTCGCTCCAGCCCGGCGCGACGACTCGCGAATGCACCGTCGGCGGCGCGCACGGCTCGATCGAGGAGCAGACCCGCCCGCTCGCGGTCGGCGGCGAGCTGTGACCGCGGGTCCAGGCGGTCGAGCGCCCGCCGCTCCGCGGCCAGCTCGCGGCGGGTCGCCTCCAGGACCCGACCTGCGGCGGCCATCGTGCGCTCGCCGGCCCGCCGGAACGCCGCCAGCCAGTCCGCACGGTCCGGGACGACCAGCTCGGCGGCTGCCGACGGCGTCGGGGCACGGACGTCCGCGGCGAAGTCCGCGAGCGTCACGTCGACCTCATGGCCGACGCCGCACACGACCGGGATCGGATGGGCGACGACCGCCCGGACGACCCGCTCGTCGTTGAACGACCAGAGATCCTCGAGCGAGCCCCCGCCGCGGGCCAGGATCGTCAGCTGCGGCGCGTCGCCGGCGCGGCCCGTCCGCGCGGCCTCGGCCAGCCAGCGCTCCAGCCGGCCGAAGGCGCGGACGATGCTCTCGGGAGCGTCCTCGCCCTGGACTTTGCACGGGACGAGGAGGACCGAGGTCATCGGCCAGCGCCGGGTCAGGACCGTCGCCACGTCACGCCACACGACGCCGGTGGGGCTCGTGATCACCGCGATCGTCGCCGGGCGCGCTGGGAGCGCGCGTTTGCGGGCCGGGTCGAAGAGTCCCTCGGCCGCGAGGCGCGCCTTCAGCTCCTCGAACCGGATCGCGAGATCGCCGAAGCCCGCCGGCTGGATCGACTCGACGTAGAGCTGGACCGCCCCCTGCTGCTCGAACAGATCGATCCGGCCGTGGACGACGATCCGCAACCCGGCCTGGGGCTGGAAGACGGAGCGGGCCCGGTCGTCGTTGAACCAGACGCAGTTCAACGTGCTGCGCCCGTCCTTGATCGTGAAGTAGGCATGGCCGGCGCTGCTCACGGTCACCCGTCCGACCTCGCCCTCGACCCACAGGTCGGCGAGCCGCGGGTCGCTCCGGACCGCGTCCTTGATCGCCCGGGCGACGTCGCTGACGGCCAGGATCCGGAGGCCGAATGTTCCCGGCGCGCTGGGTGGGGGCTGCGGCACGCGGCTCCCCGGCCCCGGCGCGGCCGGACCGCCGGCATCGGGCAGCGCGTCCCAGCCGGGCAGGAGCGGTCGGTCGGTCACCCGGCCATGGTACGGGCCGCGACCCCCTCCGGCCGGTACGTCAGCGGCTCAGTGCTTCGCCTTCAGGGCGAGGATGCGGGCCCAGGAGGCCTGCAGCGTCGTGAGCTTGAGGCCGCCGGTCTCGGCGGCATGGACGAGCGTGTCGAAGACGCCGGCCGATTCCGATTCGGATCCGGTCAGGAGCAGCATGTCCGTCCCGGCTTTGGCCGACAGGAGGGCGAGATACCCGGCCGACAGTCCGCGGGTGTTCGCGGTCCCGTCCAGGGAGTCGGTGATCGTCACGCCGCGGAAGCCCAGGGTCGTGCGGAGGAGCGTCTGGATCGGTTTCGACCAGCCGGCAGCGTAGTGCCGATCCCAGGCCGGATACGTGGCGTTCGAGAGCATGATCATCGGGACGCCGCGCGAGATGCCCAGGCGGTAGGGCAGGAGTCCCGGAGCCAGCTTCGCCGCGGACTGGGTGATCGTCACCCGCGACGTGTCCGTGTTGAGCGTGGCGTAGCCGAGCCCTGGGAAGTGCTTCATGACCGGGACCTCGCCCGCGTTGCGCATCCCGGCCACGAAGGCGTTCGTCAGCCATTCGGTCCTCGTCGCGCTGAACGACCACGTGCGGTGCTGGCGATACAGGAATGACGCGGTCGACGCCGGGACGTCCACGACCGGCGCCAGGTCGACATCGACGCCGAGCGCCTTCAGGGCCACTCCCGTGGCCGCGCCCTGGTCGCGGGCGACCGTCGTGGAGCCCAGGCTGCCCATCCGGGCGGGGCTCAACGTCGGCGGCGCCCACGGGATCCGCTTGATCGAGCCGCCTTCCTGGTCGACCATCACGAGGAAGTGCGGCTGGCCGCCCGCGGCGGCCGCCGCGTGGAGCTGCGCGGTGAGCGCCACCAGCGCGGGCTGCGTCGTGATGTTCGAGCCGAACAGGATCACGCCCCCGACCTCGCCGCGCCGGATCCGTCCCAGGAGCGATGCGCTGGGGGTCGTGCCGCTCATCGCGACGACGAGCTTCTGGCCGATCAGCTGGGCGATCGTGGGACTCGACGCGCCGGCGGTCGCGGGCGCCCCCGCGACGAGCGGGCCGGCCGCACTGAGAACCAGGGCGAGGCCGAGCGCGAGGTGGCGCCTCATCGGGACCAGGGGTGGATCGAGAGGACCGACGGCTGGGTCGGGCCGTTGCAGGGCGGGACGGTCGCGTCGGTTGGATCGAGCGGCTGCGCCTTGACCGATCCACCCCCGTCGCCGAGGTCGAGCTCGATCGTGATCGGCGGCGGCGGGGCGTCGACGCAGACGTTCGTCGCGCTCGCGTCGGTCATCGCCGACTCGCCCCGGCCCAGCTCGATCCGGGCGCCGTTGTCGGCGTTCTCCACCTGGGCGAGGACGCGGCCGCTCCCGTCGACGAGCCGCGCCGCGAGCGCGATCGGCGCGATCGCGCAGCTGCCGTCACCGCTGTTCCGAAGCTCGATCGTGGCGATCCGGCTGCCCGCCGCGCCTTCCCACGACTTGATCGCCGCCTCGAGCGTGCACGTGCCGGTGCTCTCGGGGGGCGTCGGGGCTGCGGTGGGCGGCGTGCTGGGGCCGATCGTCGGGACGATCGTCGGGCCGGTCGAGGGCGCCGGGCTCGGGACGACGGCGACCGTGCTCGCACCCGGGCTGGCGGAGGCGCCACTCGAGTTCGTCTCGGTCGCACCGAGCCGGGTCAGGCCGACCGCGATCGCGAGCGCGATCGCCGCCAGCGGCACGAGGGTCAGGAACCCCAGGGAGCTCCCCGCGCCGCGGCGGCGCGGCGATTCGGCGGGGCGCTGGGCGTTGCGAGTCACGGAATCCCACTCCTCGAGAACGCGATCGGAAGGGCGACGATCCATCACGCGGTCTCCAGCTTCGTTCGGGCGCGGCTCACCGCCGCGCGGAGGGCGCCGGCGGTCGTCCCGATGACGGCCGCGGCCTCGTCGTAGGTCAGCCCTTCCAGGGCGGTCATCACGAGCGCGCTGCGCTCGAGGGGCGAGAGGATGGCCATCGAGGCTCGGACGTCGAGCCAGCGGGCCCGCGTCGCCTCGTCATCGCGCCCGGTTGCGGGCTCGTGCCCGGTTCCGGTCAGGGTCCGGCGGAGCCGCCGGAAGCGATCCGTCGCCAGGCGCCGGGTCGCCACGAGCAGCCAGGGCAGGACCGGTCGCGACCAGTCCAGCCGCGATCGGTTGTCCCACAGCCGCAGATACGCCTCCTGCGCCAGGTCCTCGGCCGCTCCCCAGTCGTTCGTCCAGGCGAGGGCGAAGCGAAAGACGTCGGTCCAGTGTTCGGCGAAGACGCGCTCGTAGGCGAATTCGACGGGTTCGGCGAAGGCCATCTCGGTCGTCACATCCTCAGACACGCCGCGATGGCGCGAAATGCACGGTCGGGGCGGATCACCCGACGCCGAGCTGCTGGAACCGCCACCGATCGTCGTCGCCGAGCAGGCTCCGGAGATGGTTGATCTCGCCGGCGTGGTAGGCGTCGTGGGAGATCATCGCGGCGATCAGCCAGCGGGTCTCGCGATCCTCGCCCCGGTTCGCTCGGCGCGGCCGGTCCAGCTCCCCGTCGTCGCGCAGCGCGGCCATGTGACCCACGAACGTCTCGTGGACCTGCTCGAGCCACCGGAGCGCCCCGGTCATCGCGGACTCGCCCTGCCGCCAGGGCTCCACGTCTGGCGTGGCGAACCGCTTCGTGGCGCCGCCGAAGGCGTAGTCGTCGTACATGACCTTGCACGCGCCGACGTGGATCGCGATCGCCTCGATCGAGCGGTCGGCGCCATCGGGCAGGGCGTGCCAGGCGACGTCCGGCACGGAGCGGAGATTTGGCATGAGCGCCTGGCTCTCGTTGCTCGCTTGGATCCCGGCGCCACGGAACGCCTCGTCGAGGAGGTAGAGCATCGTCTCGATCCCGGACCGGCCGACCATGACGACAGGCTACGCCGATCCTGGGAGCGGCTCCTTCATTCGGCGGACTCGAGGGTCAGTTGCTTGTCGCATTCCGCGAATCCCCGGAGCGTGAACCGGTCGAGATGATGGAAGCGGATGGAGGCCACGATTCCGTCGAGGGCCGGCGCGTCGTCAGAGGAAGTGCCGTCTCCGATCAGGATCGGCATCGTCGGAATGATCACCCGGATCGTCCGCCCGGCTCGCTGGTCCGCACCGAGAATCTCGCCGACGATCTGGTCTTGCGCATTCGCCGACGACAACTCCGCCGGCACCTCTGCCCAGACGGACACGTCCACCGTCTCGGCGCGGCCATCGTCGGCAACGCCGCTGGCCCGGACCTCGCCAAGCGCCGGGTAGAACCGACCGACGTCGAGCTGGATGACGTCCCCCCACGACGTCCCATCCCGGAGCAGGCCGCGCGGCCATGGGTCGACCCGGTCGTACGTGACACGGAGATCGAGCGTCGGAGCCGGCGGCAGGGGCTCGCCGGACTCCGTCGTCCCATCGGCCGGGCCGCACGTGACGATCGCGCTGGCTCGAATGTCTCCGGGACCGATCTGGCTCGGGTCGGGCAGATTGCCGCCCGTGCCGGCCACGACCGACCAGGCGACGAGCACGCCTCCGACGAGCAGACCAAGCGGCGAAGGGAGCGGGCGTGACCGGGCGAGCCACACGCCCAGCGAGGAAAGGTTCGCGGCGAGCGCGAACAGCAGCACCAGCCCGAGGAGCCCGTTGAGTGAGACGTTCACGCCGCCGGCGGACGGGGACAGGGTCACGAAGAAGATCACGGCGTTGATCAGGCAGACGTACGCGCTGACGATCGCCGCCCACCGTTGGCCGCGGCGCAGCGCCGTGGCCGCGAGCCAGATCACTGCCGCGGCCAGGACGCCGATCGTGAAGCCGAGGACGGCCCGGAGCGGCGAACCGGTCAGGAGGAACGCGGCCGCCGCAACCAGGCTGAACGCGGCGATCAGCCGGTCGAAGGGGACGATCCAGCTGATCGGCCAGGGCGCGCGTGACGCCTGGCCGATGACCGGGAGGAGCTGACCGATCGTGCTCGCCCACAGGCGGCCCCGATAGGTCGCCATCAGCTCGCGGCCCAGGACGTCGGCGCCGCCGAACGCCGCGACCGCGCCCTCGGCCGCCTGATCGGCGGTCAGGCCGTCGGCGACGCCGGCAGCGAATGCCTGGACGAGATGGCCGCGGAGCTCCTCGCCGAGCTCGTCCCGATTGGCGGCCGGCACGCGGGCGTTCGCCAGGATCGTTTCGACGTGGTCGCCGAATCGAGCCGCGACGTCGGCCGGCAGCTGGACTGCGTGGTGGCGCATCGATCAGGATCCGAGGATCGCGTCGGTGGCCGCCGCAAATCGACGCCACTCCGCTCGGCCGTCGGCGAGGACGCGCTCACCGGCCTGCGTCGGCGCGTAGTAGCGCCGCCGCGGGCCGCCGGCGACGTCGACCCAGCGGGCGCGCAGCAGGCCGTCGCGCTCGAGCCGGCGGAGGGCCGGGTACACGGTCCCCTCCCCCAGGTCGAACACGCCGTCGGACCGGCGCCGAAGCTCCGCAACGAGCTCGTAGCCATACATCTCGCGATCGTGGAGCGCCGCAAGGAGCACGAGGCTCAGGTCGTTGCGCCCAAAGCGTCCCGGATCCGGCACGTGCAGCCCTCGACTGACCTAGTACCTCGGGAGTCTAGGTACCGACCGCGCGGAGTCAAGCACGGGCCGGTGAATGGCCGCGTAAGGCCCACGTGGGATCGTCATGACATGCCAGCTCAGGAGCGACGGCTCGTCCGGGGACGCCAGCTCGCCAGGCGCGCGCTCACGTCCGTTGGCGACGATCTCCGGTCCGCGCGGCTGGGCGGCGGCATGACGCTCGCAGAGCTCAGCTCGAGGGTGGGTCTCTCCGCGGCGCAACTCAGCCGGGTCGAGCGAGGACTCGCGGCGCGTGTTCCCTACGAGTCGCTCGTCATGATCGGCGCAGCGGTTGGGCTCGACATCTCGGTTCGAGCATTCCCAAATGGCGCACCCGTCCGCGATGCCGCGCAACTCGAGCTCCTCCGGCGGTTACGGTCGCTCCTGCCGGCAGGTCTCCGGATGCGGTTCGAGGTTCCGATCGGCCAACCGGGCGACCTCAGAGCCTGGGATGCGGCAATCGACGGACGGGATTGGTCTCGACCGGTTGAAGCCGAGTCACGTCTCCGAGATGTGCAAGCCCTCCAGCGGCGCGTCCGACTCAAGTCGCGCGACGCGCGAATGCCGGACGTCATCCTCCTCGTCGCCGACACCCGCCATAACCGGCACGTCTTGCGCGTGTACGCCGATGCGTTCGCCGAGCAGTTCCCAATCGGGTCGCGGGAGGCGTTGGCCACGCTTCGCGCCGGTCGACCACCCCGCGGAGGCGCGATCGTCCTTGGTTGAGGTCAAGTTGTTTCCTGCGGTGGAACAGTCACGCGGGATTCCGACGATTCGCGCACGTTTCTTGCCCGAAGGGAAAGCGCCTGGCAGATCCGACCGCTAGCAGCCCAAATCGGCAGATTCGGGTCGGACTGTTGCGCCCGGCGAAAGATCGGGGCCAGCGAGCCTGACCGGTGCGGGGCAGGAGCAGGTCGGCGGCTCTCGTCAGACGCGGGTCTGGTATTCCCCCGTCCGGGTGTCGACCCGGATCGTGTCGCCTTCTTCCACGAAGATCGGCACCGTCACGACCAGGCCCGTCTCGGTCGTGGCAGGCTTGCGGGCGCCGGTCTGGGTGTCGCCGGCGAAGCCGGGCTCGGTCGACTGGACGACGAGGTCGACGGTGACCGGCAGCTCGACCCCGATCGTCTCGCCCTGGTAGCTCGTCCGGTCGAGGGTCATCCCGTCCTTCATGTACTGGGCGGTCTCGCCCAGCTGGTCGGCCCGGAGGACGAACTGGTCGTAGGTGTCGGTGTCCATGAAGTGGTAGTCGTCGCCGTCGCGGTAGAGGAACTGGACGGGACGCTTCTCCATCGAGGCGCGCGGCCATTTCGTGCCAGCCTGGAACGAGCGCTCCACGGTCTGGCCGCGCTTGATGTTCCGGAGCGTGATCCGGACCTGGGCCGAGCCGCGGCCCATCTTGATGTGGTGGTAGTCGAGAATCTGCCAGAGCTCGCCGTCGAGCTCGATGGCGACGCCCTTCTTCAGTTCGCCGGTGCTGATCATGTCGAGGTGGCTCCTGGGTCGGACCGTCGGCCGGGGCCTCGTGGGCACGCGGACGCCGGCGGTCGCGGGTCGGGGTTCGGCGCCCGATTGTAGCGGACGCTTCGCGGGACTCAGCCGGGGAGGCCGATCACCTCGCGCGGGAACTGCGTCAACCGGCTCACCCGCCGGGCCGCGGCGTCGACCAGGACCAGGTCCTCGATCCGCACCCCGGTCTCACCCTCGAGGTAGATCCCGGGCTCGACCGAGAAGATGGTCGGCGACGGCAGCGGCGTCTCGGGCGCAGTCGAATGGAGCGAGGGGAGCTCGTGGGTCTGGAGCCCGATTCCGTGGCCCAGGCCGTGGCCGAATGCCGGCCAGCGGCCGTCATCCTCGATGATCCGCCGGGCCAGACGGTCCAGCTCGCGACCGGTGGGCAGGGGCAGCTCGCCGGCGACGCACGCCTCGAGCTGGGCGATCGGGCCGGCCTGGGCGCGCCCGACGAGCTCGTACACGGCAAGGTCGCGTTCGGTGGGCTCCCCGACGAAGAGGGTCCGGGTCATGTCGCTCCGGTATCCGGCGACCTCGGCGCCGAAGTCGAACAGGACGACCGCGCCGCGACGGACGGCATCCGCGCCGGGCGCGCCGTGGGGCAAAGCCGCGTTCGCCCCGACGAGGCAGGTCGGCTCGAACGCGATCGCCTCGGCCCCGCCGGTCCGGATCGCCCATTCGAGGGCCAGCGCGAGATCACGTTCCACCGCGCCGGGCCGGACCGCCGGCAAAAGCGCTGCGAGCGCGCGGTCGGCCACGGCACATGCGGCGGCGACGCGCTCCCACTCGTCGGCGGATTTACGCGCTCGATCGGCCTCGACCCAGCCCTCCACCGGCACGAGCTGCACGTCCGGGGCGGCTGCTTCGAGCCGGCGCCACGTGGCGTATGGGACGAGGGCGGCCTCCACCCCGACGCGTCGCGCCCCGACTGAGGCGCACAGGGCGGCCCAGCCGTCGGCGAGGCTCCGTGGCGCATCCACGATCCGTGCCCCGACCGCCTCGCGCCGGGCCTGGATCTCATAGCGCGAGTCCGCCTGGACGACGACCTCGGAGCCCGAGACGAGGAACTGGCCCGACGTCCCGGCGACCTTCTCCTCGCCGTCGGCGAGGGCGAATCCGGTCAGGTAGCGCATGTGCTCGCGGCGGAGCCCGAAGTAGGCGTCGATCCCCGCGGCCTCGAATCGCGCCCGGAGCCGCCCGAGCCGATGCGGTCGGGCGGCGGCGTCGGCCTCGGCCCAGCGATCGCGATCGGCCGGCGTGGGCGGCGTGTCGAAGTCGGCCGGGACCGGCAGCTCGGCTCGCCCGCCGGACACCGCCGCGGTCACAGGCCGTACTTCGCCCGGTTCTGGTCGTGCTGCTTCTTCGTCTTCGCGTAGACGATCGTGCCGTCCTTGGTCGCGAGGAAGTACAGGAATTTGTCCTTCGTGTCCGGTGCCAGCGCGGCATCGATCGATTCGATCGTCGGGGTGCAGATCGGGCCGGGAATCAGGCCCTGGTGGGTGTACGTGTTGTAGCCGGCGAGGTCGTCCGGCAGCTCGGCCGGGAGCTGGTAGCCCTCGGGCAGTGCGGCCCAGAAGAGGTAGCTCTTCCAGGTGGCGAGGTCGGCCTCGCCGAGCTTGATCGTGTCGTGGATGAAGAACACGGTCGGATCCGACCCGAGGTGCAGGTTCGGGAAGAGCTTCGGGTTCAACCGGTTCTGGAAGACGCCGGCGATCAGCGGCCGGTCGACGTCCTTCTGGGCTTCCTTCTCGACGATCGAGGCGAGCGAGAGGACCTGGTAGAAGGTCAGCTTCCGCGCGGCCGGAACCGTCATCCGGTCGCCGATCGCGTCCTTGAACCCGTCGAGCATGTCGCGGACGAGCTCCTCGGCGGTCGTATCCGGAAGGACGCGGTAGGTCGCCGGCCACAGGAAGCCCTCGAGTGACGCCCCTTCCGGGAGGATCTCCTTGAGCCATGGGTAGTCCCCGAGCAGCTCCGCTGTCGGGTGCTTCGCCAGCTCGTAGAAGTCCTTGGGGTCCATCGTCAGGCCGTCGATCGTCTCGAGCTTCGCGGTGATCTGCTCCAGCCGGAGACCCGTTCGCAGGGCGATGTCGATGTACTGGACCTGCTGCGGGCTGAGGAGCGCCGACACGACCTCCGAGGGCGTCATCGAGCGGCGCAGGATGAAGGTCCCCGCCGCGAGCTTGCTCGTGAGGCCCTGCTCGGTGGCGATGAAGATGAAGGCCCGCCGATCGGCCAGGAACCCGTTGTCCTGGAGGCGCGACGCAATGGCGGCGGCGGTCTCGCCTTGGTTCACCACGAACGGGACCTGGGTCGTATCGCCCGACGCCGCCTTCGTGAGCTTGTCGCCGAGGTCTTCCTCGACGAGGTCCTTCACGAACCCGATGCCCAGGGCGGCCGGGTTGTCGGCGGCCCACTTCACGACCGTGTCCCGGACGAGCGGCCGAAGGGCCGTGAGCAGGACGACGATGACGATCCCGCCGAGGACGAGGGCGAAGAGCAGGAACTTCAGGATCCCGGGGATGCCGCGCCGGGGCCGTCGATCCCAGCCGTTGTAGCCGCCGCCGTTGTAGCCACCCCCGCCGCCCCGGCCACCCCGGCCACCGCGCCCGGCGCGGTCCGTCGTCGTCTCGGGCGCGTACGCCGGCTGCCAGGCCTCGTCGTACGTTCCGGGGTCGGCTGGCCGTGCCTGGCTGCGCTCGCGGGCGCGCCCCCCGGAGCGGATCGTCATGAACGTGCCTCCGTGTCTGGGGTCCACGGGCTGGAGCCGCGGGACGTGTCCGGTGGCGTGGCGCCGGCGCGGGCATCGAGCTCGTCCTGGAGGATGATCGCGGCCGCCTCCCGGTCGACCCGGGCGCGCCACGCATCGCGCTGGGTCCGGCTGGGCGGCCCCCCGCCACGTCCTCGCTTCATCGGCCCGAGCCGCTGCTCGGCCAGATGCGATGTCAGTCGCTCGTCACGGTAGCCCATCGGGACCGCGAGCAGCGGCGCGATGGCGTCGACCCAGTCCCGGGTGAGGCGGGCCTGCGGTCCCTCCTGGCCCGCGGCCTCGAGCGGCAAACCGACGACGATCGCCTCGGCTCGTTGCTCCGTGAGGAGCCGGCCGATCGCCGCGGCGTCCGCGCCGACGTTCGCGCCGCGTCGGAGCGTCGTCAGGGGCACGGCCCGCCCGTCGAGATCCGCGACGGCCACGCCGATCCGCCGTTCGCCGAGATCGAGGCCGAGCAGACGGCTCACGATGGCGAGGCGCTCGGGCTGGCGACGGACGCAGCCGGCGACCGGGAGGCCGCGGGGCGGCTCGCCGACGGCCGAGCGGAGGGACCGGGCGCCTGGCTCCCCTGGGGGTTGCCCGCGGTGGGCCCCGCGTCGACCGAGACCGTGAGCCGGGGATCGAGGCTCGTCACGGTCGACGCCCAATCCGGCCAGATCGTCACGGTCGCGGTGCCGAACGGCGTCAGGGCGGCGGTCGCGTCGGCAGCGGTCTTGCCCTTGACGAGCTGGCGGATCGCGTCCGCGTCGACCACGGCGACCTGGGTGGCCTGCGCCGTGGCGAGGAACGAGACCATCCCGTCCTCGCCCACGAGGCCCTCGCCGACCTGGACCTTCACGGACCCGGGCACGAGCTCATGGCCCTTCGTGACCTTCGCGACGATCTGGGTCTCGGCGAGGGCCTGGACGGGCCGCGGGTCGACCGCGATGACCGTTCCCGTGGCGGTCAACCGGATCGTGAACGTCTCGATCGCCTGGCCGACGAGCGTCTGCGGGTCGACGTCCGGGGTCGACGGACCGAGCTGCGCCGTCGTCGGGAAGAGCGTCGTGTCGGGCGGCGCATCGGCGCCGGCCTCGATCGCGTTCTGGAACGCGAGCTCGAGGTCCGCCTGGACCGTCGCGACGGCCTTCTCGACCTCGGCCTTCTTGACCTCCGGGGTCTCGGTGTGGGTCCCGCCGCTCGTCTCCGCGGGGTTGTTGACGCGGAGGAGGACCGGATCCTGGCCCTGCGGCACGACCCGGATCGTGTTCGCCGGCACGTTCCCGGTCTCGCCCGGCTTGACGGCCGTGACGGACACGCTGTCGGAGGTCGGCTCGAAGTCCGGGAAGACGGCGGCCGGCTGGAGGGCGACGGTCGCATTCGTTCGGAACCTCGTCCCGCCCTCGGTCGAGACGATGCTGCCGCTCGGGATCGAGACGCCGCTGCTCGTGTCGTAGTTCGTGAAGGTGACGGCCCCGTGAGCGGCCGTTTCTTCGACGTGGGTCCCGGTCGTCGTGAACTCCTTCGAGGCTTCGACGGGGACGTCGACGCGAACCGCCGGCACGACGAGATTGGCCGCGTCGACGGCGGTCGCGGTCGGATCGGCGGAGACGGTCAGCTGGATCGGCGCGATCGGCTCCCGATGCGGTACGACGACGATTGTGGCGGCCGGCAGGAAGACGTAGGCGCCCGCGGCGAGCACGACGACCGCGAGGGCGATCAGCCCGATCGCCGCCGCGATCGGGGCCCGGATCCTTGTCCCGAACAGGGGCGGCAGTCCCGCGGCCACGGCCTCATCGTCGGCCAGCGATTCCGCCGGAGCCAGAGCCGCGGCGTCCGGAGCGGCGAGGCGCGCGGCCGGCGACGGCTCCTCCGGGACGGGCCGTTGCGGCCGCTGTGACCTCCGAGGTGCCGTCTCGACGGCCGCCGCGGGCGGCGCGGGCGGCTCGGGTGGCGGGGAGGGCGCGGCGACGATCGTCGCACTGGTCGCCAGGGAGGCGTCGGCCACGTCATCGGGCGCGGCGGGGACCGCTTCGACGACCGGGTCGGCGGACGGTTCGACGGCCGTCGACGAACCGGAGACGTCCAGCGACGATTCGTATTCCGCGACCGTGCCGAACACCGGCAGCCCGGCGGACGCCGCCAAGGAGCGAGCCGCCGCATCGCCCGCCACGATCGACAGGCGGCGGTTGCTGACGACCGCCTCGCGCGACAGGAGTCGGAAGTTCATCCGCGAGGTGGCGATGCGCGAGCCGTACGGGACGACGAGCGCGACCTTCGTGCCCGGCGACGACCGGATCCGCGACGCCGCCGACGTGATCTCGTCGTCGACGTCGAGATAGACGATTCCCGCTGCCATGCTCGGTGAAGCCTAGCCCGTGCCGCCCGCGGGCGGACCGTCGACCGGCCGCATCTCAGACCTTCATCGCGCGGAGCACGCGGCGGAGGGCAGCGTCGAGGGGATCCTCCGTCGTCTGGAGCTCGATCGCCTGGTAGGCCAGCCCCAGCGGCGTGACGTCCTGCTGATCGACCAGGAGATCGGTCGCGTCGGTGATCGATTCGACCTGGTCGGGGGCCATGACGATGACCTCAGGTGGGCGGGCGAACGACAGCCGCTTCCAGAAGCGCTCCGCCCGGAGCGCTTCGACGATCTCGGGCAGCCGCGAGCCGCCGCCGCACAGGTAGATCCGGCCCGGCAGGAGGTCCCCTCCCCCGAGCTCCTCCATGACCAGCTCGACGCCGGCCGCCCAGACCTCGACGTCCTCGCCGACGATCTCCGCGATCTCGTCGTGGCGGTCGACCGCGAGGCCGCGGGCGTAGTCGACCTTGGCCGACTCGGCCCGCGGGAACGGCAAGTCCAGGCGGTCGGCCAGGCTCTTCGTGAAGGCTCGGCCCCCCAGGGCGAACATCCGGGTGCCCTCGATCCCGCCCTGGCGGACCAGCGCGACGTCGGTCGTGCCGCCGCCGACGTCGACGAAGAGCGCACCCGCCTGGCGGACCTGGTCCGAGCCCAGGACGCGGGCGACCGCATACGGCTCGGCGACGATCTCGAGCAGCTCCAGGTCCAGCTGCGAGGCGACCGTCTGGAGCGCGCCGAGATGGACGAGCGGCGCGAACGCGTTGAAGATCCCGATCTTCACGTGGCGACCCTGGAAGCCGACCGGGTTCGTCAGGGCGTAGCCGTCGATCGACGCACCGACGATCGCCGCGTGGACGAGCCGGACGTCGACGTTCGGCAGGCCGGTCTCCCATGTGATCGAGCGCTCGGCCTCGCGCAGGGCTTCCCGCTGGACCGCGTCGATCAGCTTCTGCAGCTCGGCCTCGGTGATCGGCTGGTCGGGTCGCTTGCGCTCGGCCGTGTGGGTGGTCGTGAAGCCCTTCACGAGCTCGCCGGCGATCCCGATCACGACCTGGCTGGGCCGGAAGCCGGCCATCTCCTCGGCCTCCTGGAGCGCGACCGAGCAGTTGTCGACGACGGCGGCGATGTCGGCGACCGTGCCCGACGACATGTGGCTCAGGCCCTGCCGCTTGCGGCCCACGCCGCGGACCGTTCCGTGGCCGTCGTCGCCGATCTCGAAGACGAGCGCTTTCGCGAACTCGGTCCCGATGTCGAGGGACGTGCAGGCGGCCAGTGCCTCCTCGCCGTCGCGCTGCCAGAGCCGGCGGAGGAAGGCCACGGCCTAGCGCGCAGACAGATTCGCGCGGATCGTCGCCAGGGCGTCGCCGAGGCCGTCGCGCTTCGAGCCCTTGCCCTGGGCCATCTCGGGCCGGCCGCCGCCCTTGCCGTCCATCTTGGCGATGGCCTCGCGCACCAGATCGCCGGCGGCGATGCCCTTCGCGACGAGATCGTCGCTGACGGTCACGAACAGGTGCGGCTCCTCGTCGTCGAGGCCGAGCGCGATCACGCCGCTCCCGAGCACGCCCCGAAGGTCCTTCGCCGACCCCTTCATCTCGTCGATGGACGCGAACGGCCCGGCGTACGTGACGAGGCGGACGCCGGGTGCGACCTCCTCGGCGCGGGCCGCGAGCTCGCCCGGCTTGGGCACGCCGCCACCCGCTGCGGCCCCCGCCTTCAGCCGCCGGCGCGTCTCGCGGAGCTCGTCCTGGAGCGCGCGGATCCGATCCGGGAGCTGGTCGGGCGTCTGGGCTCCGGCAGCCTCCGCCGCAGTGGCAAGCGCGTCCGAGCGCGACCGCAGGTACGTGTCCGCGCCGGCGCCGGTCAACGCCTCGATCCGGCGCATCCCGCTCCCGATCGAGCGCTCGCCGGTGATCACGAAGCTCCCGATCTGGCCCGAGGCGCGGCAGTGCGTCCCGCCGCACAGCTCGTGGCTGTAGCCCTCGACGCGGACCGTCCGGACGGTCTCGCCGTACTTCTCGTCGAAGAACGCATCGGCGCCGGCGTCGACCGCCTCGCGCATCGACATGAAGCTGGGCGTCACGGTCCGGTCGTCGCGATCGTCCGCGACGGGATGGAGTTCCAGGAGCTGACCGGCCAGGGCGCTGCCGAGATCGTCCTCGATCGGACGCCGTTCTACGCCGAGGGCGGTGGCCAGGTGGGCGACCACGGCGAGCTGCGCGAGGCCGGCGGGGGCTCGTCGCTGTTCGCCGTGGAGGACACCCAGAAGCCCGTCGGCGGGCTGATCGTGATGCGCGGTCAGCTGCACGGTCGGGTCCGGGTCGGCGAGACCGTCGACGCCGTGGTCGACGCCGAGCGGCGGGCGCACACGATGCGCAACCACACGGGGACCCACCTGCTCCACCGGGCGTTGCGGAACGTCGTCGGCAACGCGGCGCGGCAGGCGGGCTCGCTCGTGACGCCCGACTACCTCCGGTTCGACTTCCCGTTCGACCGGCCGCTGACCGACGCCGAGCTGCGGGCGATCGAGGACGAGGTGCGGCGGATCGTCCGCGA
>DASSHB010000035.1:0-10153 GCA_035693125.1 Candidatus Limnocylindrales bacterium
CGGCCGCCTCGACGTCTGCGACCCCCACGGCCGAGCGACTAGCCGGCGCCGCCATCGCCGCGACGGCGCTCGCCGCCGCGGTTGCCCGGAGCGCGGTCGTGATCGGATCCGGCTCCATCTCGATCGGGACCGCAACGAGGGCGGGCGGCTGCCCGGACCCGGCGGGGCGCAGCCACAACGGAGCGGGGCGACTGGACTGTGGCGTGGTGCGCGGCCCGGCGAGGCCGACGTCGAAGGATGGAACGACTGTTCGATCGGCGACGCGCCCGGCGGCCGGCCGATCCAGTCGCCCGCCGTCCGCGCGGCGGGTCGGTCCGACGGGCTCGCCCAGGCTCGACGGGTCGTCGACGAGCCGTCGATCGCCCGGTCCGCCGCGCGCCGGGCCGTGGACGTCGGGGGCCGTCGCGGGCTCGGACAAGGTCGCCGACAGGCGGCTGCTGATCGCGTTCGGAGCGACGGTGACGCGAATCTCGCGGGAGGCGGGGGGACGGGCCCGGAGCACCTCGATCAGGGCCGCGCCGCTGGCAACCCCGAGGACGAGGCCGATGACCAGGAATGCGATCTCGCTCGCGGTCAAGATCCCGCTGTCCCTCCTCGGCCGCCCCGCGACCGCTCGCCACCCCCGGGCAGCGTAGCTGCGCACACAGCCGAGGTCAACTCGGGCCGCGCTCGGCCACGCTCGCCGGCGGCGCCCGCCCGAGCCGCTCGGCCGGCCGGCCGCCCGTCGGCGCACCGGCTCGCCCGAAGCGACGGATCCGAGCGTCGGATGGTAGATTGAAGCCACCGGCGACCGCCCCGCTCGGGCGATCCTGGTCCGGCCTCCCCACGATCGAACCCGGCAGCGAAAGGCACGTCCTCGACCTTGGCGATCGACCCTCTCCAGGAATTCCTCGTCCAACCCGTCGACGCGTCCTGGCTCCAGTGCAACATCGAGTGCCAGGAGGCGTGCCCTGTCGGGACGAACTGCCGCGGCTACCTGAACCTCGCCGCGGAGGGTCGGTTCGAGGAGGGCTACATCCTGTCGCGCGAGCCGAACCCGGTCGCGGCGATGTGCTCGTACGTCTGCTCGGCCCCGTGCGAGCGGGCCTGCCGCCGCGGCGACATCGACCGGCCGCTGGCGATCCGGGCGATGAAGCGGTTCCTCGTGGAGTGGCACGAGGCGTCCGGCATCCCCGACGTCATGCCCCAGATCACGCCGCGCGGCGAGCGGGTCGCGGTGGTCGGCGCCGGACCGGCGGGGATCGCGGTCGCGCGGGAGCTGGCGATGAAGGGCGTCGGCGTGACCGTCTTCGACAGCCTCCCGTACGGCGGCGGGACGATGCTGATCGGCGTCCCCGCGTTCCGTCTGCCGCGCGAGGCGATCGAGATGGACGTCCGGCTCGTCGAGCGGCTCGGCGTCCAGTTCCGGTTCAACACCACGGTCGGCGTCGACGTGACGATGGACGAGCTCCGGCGCGACTACGACGCGATCGCCCTGACCGCCGGCGCGATGGACCCGGTCGCGCTCGACATCCCCGGTGGCGACCTGGACGGCGTCGACTACGGCGTCGACTTCATGAAGAAGGCGAACCTGGGCCAGGAGCTGTACGTCGGCAAGGACGTCGTCGTGATCGGCGGCGGCTACACCGCGATGGACTGCTCGCGGACGTCGCTCCGCCACGGCGCCGAGCGGGTGTCGATCGTCTACCGCCGGACGCGGTCCGAGCTGGTCGTCGACGAGGAGGAGCTCGGCGAGACCGAGCGCGAGGGCGTCCGGATGGAGTTCCTCGCCAGCCCGATCGAGGTGATCGGCGAAGACGGCCACGTCACCGCCGTGAAGTTCATCCGCAACCGCCTGGGCGAGCCCGACGCCTCGGGCCGGCGCTCGCCCGTCCCGATCGAGGGCAGCGAGTTCACGATCCCCGCCGACGTCGTGATCCCCGCTGTGTCACAAGCGGCGGACCTGACGTTTCTTCCGGTCGAGGCCAGCTTCGAGATCAATCGAGGACGAGTGAAGGTCGATCCGGCCACGTATGCGACGAACGTCCGCGGCGTCTTCGCCTGCGGCGACTTCGTCACGGGCCCCACGACCCTGATCGAGGCGGCCGGCCACGGCAAGAAGTGCGCCTACGCGATCGATCGCTACCTGAGCGGCCGGACCGACGTGACGGTCACCCCGAACGTGAAGATCACGAGCTCGTGGCGTCACGACATGCCCGAGTTCTACGACGTCCTCCCGCGTCAGCACATCCCGATGGTCCAGCTCCAGGCCCGGATGCCCTCGACCGACCCGACCGTCAACTTCAACACCCCGGTCGAGCTTGGTTATGACGCCACCGGCGCGGTCGCCGAGTCGACCCGCTGCCTGATGTGCAACTACAACATCTGGTTCGACCCGTTCCGCTGCGTCCTGTGCGGGGCCTGCGCGGATGTCTGCCCGGAGGGCGTCATCCACATGGTCGACGTCAACCAGCTGAAGACCGAGGGCCTCCTGCCCGAGATCGAGGAGTCGTACGGCTGGTCGAACGGCGCCGCGATGATCCTCGACGAGGAGCGCTGCATCCGCTGCGCCTTGTGCGTCAAGCGATGCCCGTTCGACGCCATTACGATGGAACGGTTCGAGCTGCAGGAGATCTCGACCGACGGTCGGCTCTACAAGGAGTCGTACCGGGATGCGCAACTCGCCGGAACCCCCGGCGTCGCAGGAGGAGCCCGTTGAGCTTCCTGGAGCGAGTCGACCAGAGCATCCGGCGGAGCCCGGTCTGGCGCTCGATCTTCCGCCAGCCGTACCCCAACGACGAACGGTCGCGGGCGTACGCGGTGATGAACAACGTGTTCCTGCACATCCACCCGGTCCGCGTCCGCCAGCACGCGGTGAAGTTCGCGTACACGTTCTGCCTGGGTGGCCTGAGCTTCTTCCTGTTCCTCGTCCTGACCGTGACCGGCGTCTACCTGATGTTCTTCTACGTGCCGTCAGCGACGCTCGCGTACACGAACATCCTCGACATCCAGAGCCAGGTCACGTTCGGCCTGCTGACCCGGAACATCCATCGGTGGGGCGCCCACCTGATGGTGTTCTTCGTCTTCCTCCACATGATGCGGGTCTTCTACCACGGGGCCTACAAGCCGCCGCGCGAGTTCAACTGGGTCGTCGGCGTGTTCCTGCTGTTCTTCACGATCATGCTGTCGTTCACCGGCTACCTACTGCCGTGGGATCAGATCGCGTATTGGGCGATCACGATCGGCACGAACATGGGTGGCTACGCGCCGCTCCTGAACGTGCCGGTGAACCGCCTCCTCCTGGGTGGGCTGGAGGTGGGCCAGAACACGCTCCTCCGGTTCTACGTGCTCCACATCATGGTCTTCCCGCTCCTCGCCGCGATCTTCCTGGCCGTCCACTTCTGGCGGATTCGCAAAGACGGAGGGATCAGTGGCCCTCTGTGAGATGACTCGGCACGACCTCACCGAGGTCCGCGGCGCGGCTCCGCGACGTCATCGGCCCCAGGTGGCATCAGTGGTCCGCTCTGATCGATGACTGACACGAAGCAGCCGACCGAGCGGCGGGTCGTTCTCCCCGTCGACCCGACGCGGCGGACGGAGATCGACAAGCAGCGCGTCCCGATGTCGGCGCGGCCGTACCGGCTGCTCGCCCTCGTCAAGCAGGACGCCGTGGTCCGGGTCCAGAAGGAACCGGACGACACGGTCATGACCTGGCCGCACCTGCTCTCGATCGAGTTCCTGGCCGCCGGCATGATGTCGGTCTTCCTGCTCCTGATGGGGCTGTTCATCAACGCCCCGCTCGAGGAGCTCGCGAACGGCAACGTGACGCCGGCCGTGGCGAAGGCACCGTGGTACTTCCTGGGCCTCCAGGAGCTGCTGGCCTACTTCCACCCGACCGTCGCCGGCGTCCTGACGCCGCTGCTCGTCCTGGTCGGAGCGGGCCTGATCCCGTATGTCGACCGCGGCAACATCCTGGCCACACGGCCCTCGGAGCGGAAGACGGCGGTCGTCCTCTTCACTCTGTTCTGCGCGCTCGGGCTGATCCTGACGTTCGTCGGGATCTTCTTCCGCGGCCCCGGCTACAGCTTCGTGATCCCGTACCTGCCGTTCTTCGAGAACACCTCGCCCGGCCTCCACTTCTCCCTCTGACACAGCGAGCGAAAGACCCGATCACCCGATGAGCGAATCCGCATGAGCAACTACCACGTCGAGCCGGTCGATCGACCGAAGGCCCTCGCCCCGCAGGCGATCAAGTCACTTCGTCGCGCCCAGGTCCAGGGGATCTCGCGCCGCCAGCTCCTGCGCTACTCGCTGGGTGGCGCGATCGGGCTATGGCTGCTCGAGGTCACGGCCGGCACGATCGGCTTCATCTGGCCGAACCTCACCGGCGGCTTCGGCTCGAAGGTGAAGATCGGCACGCTCGACGACGTCAAGCTCGCCAACACGAACCTGCCGATCAGCGATGGCTTCCCGGCCTACTTCCCCGACGCCCGGGCGTACATCATCCTGATCGACACGGGCCAGCAGCGCTTCCTGCCCGGCGACGACACCTCGGGAGACGGCTCGGCCCTCAACGTCCGCGGCCTCTACCAGCGATGTCCCCACCTCGGCTGCCGGCCGAACCCGTGCCAGAAGAACTTCTGGTTCGAGTGTCCGTGCCACGGGTCGCGCTATGACCGGCTCGGGATCAAGGCGGCCGGCGCCCAGTTCGGTCCGGCGCCGCGCGGGATGGACCGCTTCTCGGCCAGCGTCGACGGCAGCGGAACCCTGACGCTCGACACCGGCAAGATCACCCTCGGCCCGCTGCCGATCGCCGTCGGCCAGCCCGGGATCATCCCGCCGCGCACGCCCACGGGCTGCATCTGATGACGGAGCCGACGACGCCGGCCGTTCCCGAGCCCGAGCCCGAGGAGCGCCTGCCGGCGACCGTCCCGCCGGAGCAGCTCACGGCCGATCGGTTCACCGCCGCGCCACCCATCCGGGCGACCGCCGGCCTGACCCCGCAGCGCTCGGCCGGGATCGTCCGCCAGTCGGCGGCGGCCCGCTGGGTCGGCTTCCTGACGGTGATCTTCGTCAGCCTGTTCATCGTCGGCTACTGGTTCTACGAGCTCGGCGCGCCGGCCGGGATTTCCACCCCGCGGCTGGCCAACGAGGTGGCCGCCCAGCAGGTCACCGATGTCGAGCGCGGCTACAACCTGTTCGAAGCGAACTGCGCTCGCTGTCACGGCCCCAACGGACTGGGCCCCGACGAGCCGGACGCGGCGGCGAAGAACGCGATCGGCCAGGGCTACATCGGGCCGCGCCTGAACGCCCAGGAGAAGCTGTTCGCTCATCTGAACGAGCAGTACCTGCGCAACGTCCTGACGGTCGGCGGCCGCTACGTCTGCGGCAACCCCAACTCGGCGATGCCGGTCTGGTCCGACAAGGGCAACCCGCCCGGGCCCCTGAACTACCGCCAGATCGACGAGCTGATCGCGTTCCTCCGGGCGACGAGCGACCACACCTACGAGAAGCGCGACGCCTCGACGAACGAGCCGATCATCGACCCGGCGACGGGTAAGGTCGCGACCTTCACCGGCTGGACCGATCCCAACTACAAGCCCGATCCCGCATCGAGCCCGTACCCGGACTGCTATCTCGACGCGCTGACCGGCGGAGCCGGCGGATCGCAGGCGCCGGCCGCGTCGGTCGACCCGAACGCACCCACGGTCACCGTCACCGCGCCGACCGGCGCCGCGACGGCCGGCTTCGATCCGACGACCCTCGAGGTCAAGGCCGACACGGCGTTCACCCTGGTGTTCGACGACCAGGACGCGACCGCCCCGCACAACCTCGTGATCACCGATAGCAGCGGCGCGGTCGTCGGCGGCGACACGACGATCGAGAACGCCCCCAAGAAGGTGACGACGAGCATCCCGGCCCTGAAAGCCGGCGAGTACAAGTACCTCTGCCAGGTCCATCCGACGTCGATGACCGGCACGATCACGGTCAAGTAGGGAGACGATGGCGACCCAGGCGCTGACCTCGGGAACGACCCACACGCGCGGCCGGGCCTTCTTCGGCCTGCTCGACGCGAACGGCTGGGGCTGGGCGTCGCTCAAGGCGGCCTTCTGGTTCATCCTCCTGATCTTCATGCTGGGCTACGTGCCGGACCGGGCCTACTACTTCACGGTCAACAAGACCATCGACCTGGGCATCCTCGCCTGGAGCCCGGTCAACTTCTGCGCCGAGGGCAACCGGACGCTGCCCTGCCCGGCCCCGATCGGCGCGGTCGTCCCGTGGGATCCCGCCCCCGAGCTGATCAACCTGCCCGCGCCGCGCACGGACGGCACGGTCGTCCAGTCCGGGACGACGCTCCTCTACGTCGGCGGCAGCGATGGCACGGCCCCTTCCGCGGACGTCTTCGTCGCGAAGTCGGCCGGCGTCGGCAACTTCGAGACCCAGGGTGGAACCCAGCCGGCGTGGACGAAGGGGCCGGCACTCCCGGAGGCCCGGACCGACGCGGCGATCCTGTACTCGGGCGGCAAGATCTACGCGATCGGTGGGACGGGCCCGGACGGCAAGCCCACGAAGACCGTGTACGTCCTGAGCCCCAACTCCCAGACCGGCGACCTGGGCCAGTGGCAGACCTCGGCGGACGCGAAGCTCGACCTCGAGCTGCCCGAGGTCCGGACGGGGGCGGTCGCCCTCGCCGGCACGGACGGCCTGTTCGTCGTCGGCGGAGCGAACGACTCCGGCCCGACGGCCACCATCTGGAAGTCCACGTTCGATCCGAAGTCGGGCGCGCCGGGCAAGTGGGAGGAGCAGCCGGGCAAGCTGTTCACCGCGGTCACCGACGCGTCGGCCTCGATCATCGGCAGCTACGTCTGGGTGTACGGCGGCACGACCGCGGACGGCAAGGCCACGGCCCAGGTCCAGCGCGGCGAGTTCGGGACCGGCGCCGACGCGGCGAAGCTGGTCCGGTTCGGCGTCCGCGGCGGCTCGACGGACCTGCCCGCCCCGCGCACGAACATGAACGCGTTCTCGGCGAACGGCAACCTCTACGCGATCGGCGGGACCGACGGATCGACGCCGCAGGGTCAGCTCTACTGGGCGGTCCCGACGTCCACCGGCGACCTGCCCGAGTGGAAGCACCTCGACGTCAGCGACCTGCCGGCCCAGGGCAACGCCGGCGGCGCCCCGATCGTCCTGGGGCCGGACGCGATCATCGTCGGCGGCACGACGAAGGACGGGGTCGTCGCCGGCAGCGCCCGCGCGAACATCGCCCCGGAAGCACCGTTCTTCCAGCTCGGCCTGGTCGGAGCGACCGTGCCGGCGCTCAAGATCGACGGCGAGATCGGCCAGCAACTGGGCTACCTGAACGCCAACACGATCGGCGTCGCGAATTTCGCGATCTTCGTGATCATCGGCTGGGCGTTCGCCCACCGGACGCAGATCGCCGAGTGGCGCGACCGGCGCCGCCGCGAGAAGGAGCTCAAGGCTCGAGCCTGAGCCGTTGGCGGCCGCCCGGGCTCCGGCGGCAGCGACGATCAGCCCGGGATTGCGCCCTCGTCCGGGCCTGGCCGACCACCCTTCGTCGGCAAGCCGGCGCCGCTCCACGCCATCATCCCACCCGTGACGTTGCGCACGTCCGGCCAGCCGCGCTGGAGGAGATAGGCGGTCGCGGACGCGGAGCGCGATCCGGCCGCGCAGATCATCAGGAGCGGCCGGTCCTTCGGGAGCTCCTCGTGGCGGGCGACGAACTCCGACAGCGGGACGAGGGCCACGCCGGGGGCTCGCTCGGTCGTGAACTCGTCGAGCTCACGGACGTCCACGATGAGCGCCCGCCCGGCTTCGGCTTCGACGGCCGCGTCGCGCGGCGTGATCACGGGGATGCCGCCTGGTTGGTTCATCACGTCCTCCACGGAAGGGCCGGCGGGTCGATCGAGCCGTCGTCCGGCGCGGCTGCCAACCGCGCGAGCCGATCGTCGATCGCGGCGACGAGCGCCGAGACGTCCAGGCCGGACGCCGCCTCGGCAGGGGAGCCGTCCGCCGCCGCGAGTCGGTCGCGGGCGCCCTCGAGATTGCGCTGGATCCCGCGCGGGTTGCCGCGAACTCCGTGGACGAACGCGGCCGCGAGCTTGATCAGCCCCTGGTCGAGGTCGCGCTCGGCCAGGTCAGACGAGCCCATCCAGGCCGGCTCGAGCAGCTCGTGGGCCTCGAAGAAGTCGCCGCGCTCGTAGGCCGCGATCGCCGCGTCGAATGCCGCGCGTCGGTCAGCGTCGGGAAGGGGCCGGTACGTCTTGGCCCGGCCGTCGGTCTGGACGATCGTCGCCTCGCGGGCGCGCGGCGCCTCGGTCAATGGAGGTCGGCGAGTGCCTGCCGGCCGCCGAAGCCGTCGCCCAGCTCATGCCACCAGGCCACGTCGTCCTCGCCGAGCCGCCAGCACAGCCACACCTGGCGGCCCGCGACGAGGGCCGGGAAGTCGATCAGGCCGGTCTCGATCTCGCGCAGGGTGACGCCGACCTCGTCGATCCGGGCGACCCCCGCCTGCATCTGGTCGATCACGCCCTGCATCCGGAGGCGCAGGACGCGCCGCTCGGCCGACCGGCCGGCGGGCTCGTCGTCGCCGTTCGTGGCCTCGGCGGAACGGCGCGTGCCGCGGACGTTCGCCTCGGTCGGCGACTGGCTCGGGGTGTCGGCGGCGGCCTCGATCATGAGCAGCTGATCGCGGAGCCGGATGAGCTCGGCCCGCTCGTCGCGGAGGCCCTCGAGGATCGTCCGGACCTCCGGGACCAGCTCGTTGGCCTCGTCCAGGTCGAAGAAGCGCGTCACCCGCTGATTCTAGCCCGGTCGCGCCGTTCGGGCGGCGAGCCGGCAAGGCCGGAACCGGCGCTAGACTGCGCGGACACCAAGCCGAGCGGCTCGGACGGAGGGGGAAAGGAGCTCGCGATGCGGGTCGCCCAGCGGATGAGCCAGATCGGCACCGAGACCGCGTTCGAGGTGTCGGCTCGCGCTCGCGCCCTCGAGGCCCAGGGCCGCGACATCATCCACCTCCAGATCGGTGAGCCCGATTTCGACACGCCCGCGAACATCCGCGAGGCCGCGAAGCGCGCGCTCGACGACGGCGCGACGCACTACGCGCCGTATCCGGGAATCCCGGCGCTACGCGAGGCGATCGCCGAGGATGCGGCCGCCCGCAAGGGCTTCCCGGTCGACGCGAGCCAGGTCTTCGTGACCGTCGGCGGCAAGGGCGTGATGCTCTACGCGATCCTCGGGATCGTCGACCCGGGCGACGAGGTCCTCGTCCCGGATCCGGGCTACCCGATCTACGAGTCGCTGACCCGGTTCGTCGGCGGGACGCCGATCCCGGTGCCGATCCGCCAGGAGCTCGACTTCCGGATCGACCTCGAAGAGCTGCAGTCCCTCGTGACCCCGCGGACGCGCCTGCTCGTGATCAACTCTCCGGCGAACCCGACCGGCGGCGTCCTGACGCGGTCGGACCTGGAGGCGATCGCCGAGCTCGCCATCCGCCACGACCTGGTCGTGCTCGCCGACGAGATCTACGGCCGGATCCTGTACGACGGCGAGGAGCACGTCTCGATCGCCTCGCTGCCCGGGATGGCCGAGCGGACGATCGTCCTCGACGGCTTCTCGAAGACCTTCGCGATGACCGGCTGGCGGCTGGGCTACGCGATCGTGCCGCCGTCACTCATCCCGACCTACGGCCAGCTCGTCATCAACACGATCTCGTGTGCGCCGACGTTCGCCCAGATCGGTGCGGTCGAGGCGATCCGCGGACCGCAGGAGCCGATGGCGGCGATGGTCGAGGAGTTCCGGGCACGGCGTGATCTCGTCGTTGCGGGCCTGAACGACATCCCCGGGGTCGACTGCCGCTCACCGAAGGGTGCGTTCTACGCGTTCCCGCGTGTGTCCGGGACGGGGTTCAGCGGCAAGGAGCTGGCGGACCGTCTGCTGGCCGAGGCCGGGGTGTGCGTCCTCGCCGGGACCGCGTTCGGCGGGATCGGGGTCGACCACGTCCGGATCTCGTACGCCAACTCGCGCGAGAACCTCACGGCCGCGCTCGGGCGGATCCGCGACTTCGTCGCCCACGCCGGCGCCGAGGCCGCGATCGCGGGCTCGGCACGGTAGGGGAGCGTTCCGTGGCCGCCCGCCCGCGGGTCTTCGTCTCGCG
>DASSHB010000036.1:0-6462 GCA_035693125.1 Candidatus Limnocylindrales bacterium
GTGGGCTGTCGTGCCCGATGCCGATCGTGAAGACGGCCCAGGCGATCAAGGGCCTGGCGTCCGGCGCGCTCCTCGAGGTCCTCGCGACCGATCCAGGGTCCGTGAAAGACCTCGCGGCCTGGTCGCGCACGACCGGCAACACCGTCGTGGAGCAGAGCGCGGACGGCGGCGTATTCCGCTTCGTCGTGCGCAGGAAGTGAGGCGGAGCCGATGACCACCACCACGCTCGAGCGACCGGTACCGGCGCGACCGGAGAGCGAGCCCTTCGATCCGCTGGCCGAGGCGATCGCGGACGGCGAAGGCCTCCCGGAATCGTCACCGGAGCCGGCAATGCCTGCGTCCCAAACCGCCACGAAGGAGCTCGTGATCGTCAACTGGTCGGGCGATCTGGACAAGGTCTGGCCGGTCCTGATTCTGTCCTCGACTGCGGCAGCGAGCGGCGTCCGCTGCCGCGTCTTCGTGACGTTCTGGGGCCTCCTCCCCTTCGTCCGCGATCAGAAGCGGATCGTCGGCGAGAACTGGATGCAGCGGATGCTCACGCTGATGCAGCGTCCGGGGATCGACCACCTGAAGCTCAGCAAGATGAACTTCCTGGGGATGGGCCCCTGGATGATGGGCTCCCTCCGCAAGCGTTACGGCGTCGCCAGCCCGCGCGAGCTGCTCGATGCGGCGACGGCCATGGGCGTCGAGTTCATCCCGTGCCAGATGACGATGGACATGTTCGGGCTGACCCGCGACGACCTGATCCCCGAGATGGGCGAGCCGGCCGGGGCCGCGACCGCGATCGAGATCATCACCGAGGCCGACGCCTCGCTGTTCATCTGAGGAGCGCGCCATGACCGCCATCCTTACGCCCGCGGCCGGGACGGCGACTCGTCTCGTCGACGCCCGCGGCAGTTTCTGCCCCGGACCCTTGATGGAGCTGATCCGGGTGATCCGCGAGAGCGAGCCCGGCCAGGTGATCGTTCTCTACAGCAGCGATACCGGCAGCCGAGTCGATATCCCGAAGTGGGTCGCGAAGGCCAGTCACCGGCTGATCGGCGTCACGGCCCGCGACGGCTACGACGAGATCGTCGTCGAGAAAACGCATTGAGGCCCGCCATGCATCGGATCGTCATCCTCGGCGGCGGGGTGGGCGGAACGCTCACCGCGAACCTGCTGGCTCGCCGCCTCCGGCCGCAGATCAAGGCCGGTGACGTCACGATCGCGGTCGTCGACGCCACGGGTCGGCACACCTACCAGCCCGGCTTCATGTATCTCGCGATGGGCGGCGAGCGCCCGGAGCGCCTGGAGCGGTCCGAGCGCGGACTGCTCGACACGCGCGTCTCGCTCGTCGTCGGCAAGGTGGAGCGAGTCGACGACGCGCGCCACCTCGTGACCCTCGTCGGCGGCGAGGCCCTCGCCTACGACAGCCTGGTCATCGCCACGGGTGCTCGGATCGTCCCCGAGGCGATCGAGGGCTTCGCCGAGGAGGCCCACCACTTCTACACCCCGGACGCTGCGCTCCGGTTGCGCGGGGCGCTCGACGCGTTCCGCGGCGGCCGGATCGTCATCGGGATCGCCGGCATGCCGTACAAGTGCCCGCCCGCGCCGCTCGAGGTCGCGTTCCTGATCGAGGCCGAGCTGCGCGAACGGCACCTCCGCGACGCGAGCGAAATCCATTTCTGCTCGCCGATCGGACGAGCATTCACGATCGAGAGCGTATCCGAGATGGCCACCCCGATCCTCGCGTCGAAGGGGATCGAGCTCCACACGTTCTTCAACGTCGAATCGATCGATCCGCAGGCCCGCCGGGTGCTCAGCCTCGAGGGCGAGGCCCTGCCCTATGACCTCCTGATCCTCGTGCCGCCGCATCGGGGGCAGGACTTCCTGATCGAATCCGGTCTCGCTCCGGCCCCTGGCGGCTGGCTGCCGACCGACCGGACCACGCTCGAGGTCGGCGGCCGGCCCGATGTCTTCGCGATCGGTGACGCGACCGATCTGCCGCTCTCCAAGGCCGGCTCGACCGCCCATTTCGAGGCCCCTGTCGTCGCCGAGCGGATCGTCGCCCGCGTCGAGGGCCGGGAGGTGGACCTGGAGCGCGGCGACTACCACGGTCGGGTCGTCTGCTTCTTCGAGGTCGGCGGCGGGAAAGGCACGCTCCTGCGCTTCGACTATGACCATCCGCCGCAGCCGCCGAAGCCCAACCGGCTGTGGCATCTCGGCAAGGTCGTGTTCAACAAGACCTACTGGCAGACCGTGCCGAAGGGCCGCGTCTGACCGAGAGTCCCGCCGCCCGTCCTCCGAATGCGGCCGCCTGACGGGCCCATCGGCCTCGCACGGCGTGACCGATGGCTGTCGTCGCCGTGGGGCCGTCGCTCGATCCTCGGATCGAGACACCGGATCGCCCGGTGTCCTGAAGATCCGGAAGGAGCCTCCGATGCGCGTTCTCCTCGCGATCGATGGGTCGCCGTCCTCGGACGCCGCCCGCGATCTCCTCACCTCTCTGGACTGGCCGGAGGGCACGTCTGTTCGAGTCGTCGGCATCGTGGACGTCACGAACCCGGCGCTGCTCGGCTACTCGCCATACGTCGTCCCGTATGTGGACCTGCGGGACGTCGAGCGGTCGCTCGACGCGACGCTCACCGACGTTGCGGACGCACTCCAGGTCGCGGGGCTCCAGGCCGATCGCACTCTGCTCCGGGGCCGGCCCGGGAGCCGCATCGTCGAAGCGGCTGTCGAATTCGGCGCCGAGCTCATCATCCTCGGAAGCCGAGGCATGGGCCGGATCGAATCGATGCTGCTCGGGTCCGTGTCCGCAGAGGTCGTCGACCACGCCCCGTGTGCGGTCCTCGTTGCTCGCTCCGACACCGTCGGCCGGATCCTCGTGGCGACCGACGGCTCGGTGACCGCTGGACTTGCCGTCGACCACCTCGCGAGCACCAGCTATCTCGCGCGCGTTCCGGTCGAGGTCATCGCCGTCGCGCCGACGATCGGCCAGGCGGGGCCGATCAGCGAGCCGGAGATCACCGACCAGGTCCTTCGAATCTATGCCGACGAAGCCCGGGAGGCCCGGAAGCACGCAGAAGCGATTGCCGCATCTGCCGCCCGGCGGCTCGCGGACGCGGGGCGCACCGTCCGCTGGTCGATCAGCGTGGGCGACGCCGCGCGGGAGATCATCGAAACGGCGTCCTGCCTGCACTGTGACCTGGTCGTGGTTGGGAGTCGCGGATTGACCGGTCTCCGGCGGATCCTCCTCGGCAGCGTGGCCCGCAACGTGTTGCTCCACACGCACGCATCGGTGCTCGTCGTGCGCGACTCCACGCCAGTTGCATCCGACCGCGTCGGAGTGGCCGCTCCAGCCGAGAGCACAGAGGTCAGCGCCGCGATCTAGCCCAGGCTCAGCTGCCTGCATGCCGGAATCCGGCCTCGCTTCGGTCCGAAGGGCCCGCGATCGGGCGACGAGTGGACGTCGCCCGATCCGGGCGTCCGACGGAGGATGACGGTGCGGAGGATCTCCCCCGCCGCGATCCCGGATCGACGCGCTGATCGACCGGATCGGAGGCGTCCCATGCGACTCCGCCGCGGCCTCGTGTTCTGGGGCCTGTTCCTCATTCCCCTGGGTGGGATCCCTCTGCTTGCACGAGCCGGGTTCCTGCCGACGGACGTGATCGCCGATGCGTGGCGGCTGTGGCCGCTGCTGTTGATCGGGTTCGGCCTGATGCTGCTCGTCGGACGTACCCGCGCCTCGATCGCAGCGACCGCCGTGGTGGCGATCGTGATCGGCTCGGTCGCGGGTGCGGCATTCGCGGCGGGTCCGCCCTGGATCGGCACGATGGCGGACTGCGGCTTCCAGCCCGGCAACGCGACCGAGCGGCTCGACCGCTCCGGCACCTGGGAGGACGCTGCCTCCGTTCAGCTCGACCTCCGCTGCGGGACCCTGGATCTCCATCCTGGCGCCGGCCCCGGCTGGCGGTTCGCGTCCACCCATCGTGGCAGCGAGCCCACCGTCACGGCATCGGACCGGAGCCTGGCGGTCGCCGCGCCCAGCGGGACGCATCGTCAGGACTGGATCCTCGAGCTGCCGGCTGGCCCGGTCGACCGCATGGACCTGACGGCGAACGCCGCGAGCTCCAAGGTTCGGCTCGACACGATCCAGCTCGGGGCGCTGAACGCGACCGTCAACGCTGGTGACCTCGGCGTGGCGGTGGGGACGGGCCGTCTGGATCAGCTGGACGTGACGGTGAATGCCGGCCAACTCCGGATCACGGGCGGATCCAGCGATCTCCGCGGGTCCATCGCCATCAACGCGGGCGGCGTCGACCTGTGCGTCCCGGCCGACGCGAACCTCCGGCTGACCGTGACCGATCAGCTGACGTTCTCCCACAACCTTTCGTCGCGCGGTCTCAGCCGGATCGGTGACGGCACCTGGGTCCGCCCGGGCTCGGGCGCCGCCGTGACCCTCCGGATCAGCGGGAACGCCGCGACGCTCACCCTGGACCCTGAAGGAGGCTGCAGATGAACACGCGCTTGTTCCGCTCCCGTGATGACCGGATGATCGCCGGGGTCGCTGGCGGCTTGGCCGAGCTGTGGGACGCCGACCCGTCCCTGGTCCGTCTCGGCTGGGCGCTGCTCGCGATCTTCACGGGCGGGATCGCGATCATCGTCTATATCGTCCTCGCGATCGTCGTTCCGGAGGAGGACGACGTCGCCGATTGGACGATGAGTCCGGGAGAGACGGTGGGCGGGCCCACCTCCGCGGCCGAGCTCGCCCGCGCAGCGCGCGCGGCGGCACGTGAGGCCCGCCGTCAGCGGCGTGAGCTTCGCCGCGCATCACGTGGACACGGGCCGCGCGCGGGTGCGATGGTCATCGGGCTGCTGTTCATCCTCGGCGGCGCATGGTTCCTCGCCCGCGAATACCTGCCCTGGCTCGATTGGGACTGGGTCTGGCCCACATCGCTCGTCGCGGTCGGGATCCTCGTCCTCGTCCTCGCGGTTCGCCGTCCCGGTGGGGACGTTCCGCCAACGACCACCCCCGGTGCGACATCATGAACGCGCGTCATACGCCGTTGGTTGCCGCCACCTGGCTCATCGGCCTCGGGCTGGTCTTCCTCGTCCAACGCGCCGCCGGCTGGACCTGGAGCGAGGCGTGGCCGCTGTTCGTGATCCTCGTGGGCGCGGGCGGGATGGCGGGAACGCTCGCCGGCGATCGGCGCTCCACCCGCGGCGTCCAGGTCCTGTGGGCGCTGACCTGGCCGGTCACGTGGATCGTCGCAGGCGGTGCCCTGCTCGCGGCAACCAGCGGACAGCTTCCGGTCAGCGCCCTCGACCTGCTCGACCGCTGGTGGCCCTTGGCCGCCCTGGTTCTCGGGGTCTGGTTCCTGGTTGGCGCCGCTGTTCCAGTCCCGGACGTCGCCGTCGAGAGGCTCGCCCTGGACCTTGGCGCCCGATCCCACGCCCAAGTCGGGATCCGGTTCGGTGCCGGCAGTCTCCGAATTGGGTCCGCCGCTCCTGGCCACCTCCTCGACGGCTCCTACCTCGGCGGGGTGATCTGCGTCGAGCGAACGCCCGGCGTGATCCAGGTCACCCAGGACCTCGACCGCAACCTGCCCTGGCTCGACGACCACGCCGACTGGAAGGTCGGGCTGACGGACGCGATCCCGCTCGATCTGCGGCTCGACACCGGCGCATGCCGGAGCGACCTCGACCTGAGCCCGCTGCGACTCCGATCGGTCGAGCTCCATACCGGAGCGAGCCAGACGCGCGTCCGGGCGCCCCTCGCAGCCGGCTTGACCGACATGCGCATCGAAGCCGGCGCCGCCGAGGTCATCGTGGAGGTTCCCGCGGGCGTTGCCGCTCGAATCCGCGGCGGCGTCGCGATCGGTGCGCTCGCGATCGACGAGCGGCGCTTCCCGAAGGCCGTCGACGGCTCATTCGTCTCGCCCGACTATGCGACTGCGGCGAACCGGCTCGACCTGCAGATCCAGGGCGGGCTGGGGGCCGTGAAGGTCATCGGCAGCGAGCCGATGTCGCTCGCGGCATGAGGAGCGGCCGCCCGGAGCCCGTCGTCATGGTCGGGCTCCGGCCGGCACGCCCCCTCGTCGGATGACCCCGATCCCCACGTCCACCGCATCTTCGCGGCGTTCGCACGCGACCGCTGATCGTCGCGCGGCACCGAGCGGCTCGGCTCATGCGGTTGCGGCAGACGTGGTCGCGGGCGCCCTCGGTGTCGATGTCGCGCGTGGTCTCGATCAGGCAGAGGCGCACGCGCGACTCACGCGGCTCGGTGCGAACGTGCTCGAGGCGAACCGGCGTCCAAGCGTCGGGCGGATGATCCTGGGCGCTGCGACCGAGCCGTTTGTCGTCCTGCTCCTCATCGCTGGCGTCGGCGCGATCCTCCTCGGTGAGACGCGCGACGGATCGCTGATCCTTGCCGGCCTGCTGCCGATCGTGGGCGCCGACGTCCTGACCGAGTACCGCGGC
>DASSHB010000037.1:0-39551 GCA_035693125.1 Candidatus Limnocylindrales bacterium
GTCACCGGTCTGCGCGACGGACTCGACGTTGATCTGGTCCGAGTCCCAGGTCTCGTTGCCGCCGGCGGTCGTCGTCGACGACTTGAAGGGGTTGCCGGCGAACGCCGACTGGGTCAGGAGCGCCACTCCCGCGACGGCGAGTGCCGCGGACATCCGCTTCCGATGCATCGATCGGGGAACCTCCATTGGCCGGCGTCTCCCGGCGCCGGCAGAACGGAAACGCCCGACCTGGGGGTCGGGCGCGAAGAAGGCGACCGTACCCGCCACTCCGACGAACCGTCAAACGCCCCCGCTCGCCAGCGAGGTGCGGCGGGGCCGCCGCTGCGCGTGCGCCGGACGCGCCGAGGCCCCGGCCGGAGCCGGGGCCTCGTGAAGGGTCGAGAGGCGACCGATCAGCTGACCGTGATCTCGCTCCAGAGCTCGTCGCCGACCACTGAGTGGATCCAGTCGAGGACCTCACCGCGATCCGTCCGGTAGTAGTAGCCGTTGCCCCGGCAGCCGGCGTTCGAGACGCCCCAGGACGTCACGGCGACCACCTGGTTGCTGTCCTGCGGCCAGAAGACCGGGCCGCCGGAGTCGCCGCTGCACGTGCCGCCGCGATCGTTCCCGTTGCCGTTCGCCTGGATGGCGAATCCGGCGGTGTTCGGATCGTGGAGGTTGGTGATGCTCTCGAGGGCGGTCAGCCGCTCCCGGAAGGAGAGCGTCTGCGCCGTCCCGACGCCGCCGCCGCGGACCGGCGTCGTGAGGCTGTAGCTCAGCCCGTAGCCGGAGACGCGCATCGTCACGTCCTGAGTGCCCTTGGCCGTGTTGAGCGTGTCGACGGTGTTGGCACTCGCCAGCGTGGCGTACTCGGGCTCGTCGATCGCCTGGTCGAGGACGACGATCCCGACGTCATGGATGTTCGGGAAGCCGGCGAAGTTGTCGAAGCCGTAGTTGAACATCGTGCTCGACTCGGCGCACCAGTCACCGAGGCCGGCGCCCATCGTGCCCGTGCACGAGTCCGGATAGCCGGTCACGTCGTCGTGCTGGGTGTTCACGTCGTAGTGCGACCCGACGTCCTGCAGGAACCAGATCCGGGCGTGCGCGGCGACGGCGCCGTTCGGCAGGGAGTCGTCGTTCGTGCAGTGGCCTGCCGTCAGCGCCACGCGCGGCGAGAGCAGCTCGGCGGTGCAGCGGTGGATGAAGACCCAGTCCTGGTCGTAGAAGGCCGCCAGCCCCACGAACGGGTGGTCGAAGTCGCGGGTCCAGCTCTTGCCGGTGATGGCCGCGGCGGGCAGGGCGGTCGTCAGGACCAGGCCCAGGGCGAAAGCGAGCGCGAAGAGACGTTGGCGCATGCAGGTTCTCCCGTCTGGGGACGGGATCGCGCCGCATCGCACGATCCGTTCCGCTTCCTCCATCGGGCGCCGGCGAAGCCCGCCGCCCGCTCAACGAGCGGAGGGTAGCGCGGCTCCGCGAGACCTGCCATCGGGGCCATCTCGACGCGGTGCCAGCCCGCACCGTGTCGCAAGGGGCGCGATCAGGCGAGCTTGTCGACAAGCTCCTTGACGGCGGCGGCGCTCGCGTCGAACGCCGCCTGCTCGTCCGCCGTCAGCTCGATCTCGAAGACCTTCTCCATCCCGGCGCGGCCCAGCACGACGGGGACGCCGACGAACAGGCCGTCCGTGTGGAACTCGCCCTTGAGCAGGACCGCACACGGCAGCACCCGCTTCCGGTCGCGCAGGATCGCGTCGACCATCTCGAAGGCCGACGCGGCCGGGGCGTAGAACGCCGAGCCCGTCTTCAGGAGGGCCACGACCTCCGCCCCGCCGTTCGCGGTCCGTTCCTCGAGCGCCTTGACCCGGTCCGCCGGCAGGAGCTCCGTGATCGGCACGCCGGCGACGGTCGAGTAGCGCGACAGCGGGACCATCGTGTCGCCGTGACCGCCCAGCACGAAGGCGTGCGTGTCCTCGACCGACACGCCCAGCTCCTGCGCGATGAACGTCCGGAAGCGGGCCGAGTCGAGGACGCCGGCCATCCCGAGGACGCGTTCGCGCGGGAAGCCCGAGGCCTGGAGCGCGACGTGGCACATCGCGTCGAGCGGGTTCGTGACGATGATCAGGATCGCGTCCGGCGAGTGCCGCGCGGCCTGTTCGACGACCCCCCGGACGATCCCGGCATTCGTGTTCATCAGGTCGTCCCGGCTCATGCCCGGCTTCCGAGCGATGCCGGAGGTCACGACGACGATGTCGCTGCCGGCCGTGTCGGCATAGTCGTTCGTCCCGAGCACCCGGGCGTCGTGGCCGACGACGGGCGCCGCCTCGGCCAGGTCGAGGCCCTTGCCCTGGGGCAGGCCCTCCACGATGTCGACGAGGACGACGTCGGCGAGCCCCGCCTCGGCGATCCGCTGGGCGGTGGTGGCGCCGACGTTGCCGGCGCCGATGACGGTGACCTTGTTGCGGGACATGGACGTGTCGGGACCTCGTACATTCGGTCGGGGTTGCGTTGAGGCCATTCTAGGAGCGCGGCGCCGGCGGGCCATCGTCGGCGTCATGCCCGGCCCGCCTGGCCCGCCCGGGCCGGTTGACCCGCGGCCGGGCGCGATGCGTCCAAGCGGCCGGTGCCGATCCGCGCTACCGTTCGTGACGTGGACAGTTCACGTCATGGACCATCGGCCGCGCCGGCGGAGACGGCCGAACAACTCTTCAGCGCCGTGTCCGGCCTGTCGCGGCGGCTCCGTCGCGAGATGCGCCAGAACGCGGGCGATCTGACCGTCCCCCAGTTCCGGGCCCTGCGCTACGTCGAGCGGCACCCGGGGACCGGCCTGTCGCCGCTGGCCATCCATCTCGGGATGAGCCGGTCATCGGCCTCGGCCCTCGTCGACCGCCTGGAACGGGCCGGGCTCGTTCGGCGATCCGTCGATCCCGACGAGCGTCGCCGAATCCGGATCGAGCTCGAGCCATCGGGGACGGCCGCGGTGCGGACGGCGGTGGCCAGCACGCATGCCTGGCTGCAGGGCGAGCTCGGGTCGTTCTCGAGCGCCGAGCGACGGCGGTTGGTCGACTCGCTCGAGCTCCTGACGCGGATCGGCGACCGGGAGTCGGAGCGGTGATCATGTCGAACCCGGCGGCAGCGGATCGGCCGGCCGAGGCTCCGATCCTGGCAGAGGGGCTGACGCGCCACTTCGGCGCCGCCGTCGCGGTGGATGCGCTCGATCTGTCGGTCGCGACCGGCGAGATCATGGGGCTCCTCGGGCCGAACGGCGCCGGCAAGACCACGACGATCAAGATGCTGACGACGCTCCTCCGGGCGACGGCCGGTTCAGCCGTCGTCGCGGGCGCCGACATCCGCAGCGCTCCGGGCATCGTTCGACGCCGGATCGGCTACGTCCCCCAGCTCGTCTCGGCCGACGGCAGCCTGACCGGTCGCGAGAACCTCGAGGTCTCGGCCCGGCTCTATCACGTGCCCCGCCCAGAGCGGGCGAGCACGATCGGCGAGACCCTCGCCTTCATGGGCCTGGAGGACGCCGCGGATCGGATGGTCCGGACCTATTCGGGTGGGATGGTCCGTCGCCTGGAGATCGCCCAGGCGATGCTCCACCGGCCGGCGGTCCTCTTCCTCGACGAGCCGACCGTCGGGCTCGATCCCACGGCGCGGACGATGGTCTGGGACCGGGTCCGTGGCCTGCGCGAGCAGCACGGCACGACCGTGCTCCTGACGACCCACTACATGAACGAGGCCGACGAGCTCTGCGATCGGATCGGGATCATGCTTCGCGGCCGCCTCGTGGAGGTCGGTCGCCCGGACGACCTGAAGCGGCGACTCGCCCCCGACGCGTCCCTCGAGGACGTGTTCGCGGACGTGACCGGCGCCGAGATCGAGACTGGAGGAACCTTCCGTGACGTCGGCCGAACGCGCCGCACGGCCAAGCGCCTGGGCTGAACCCTCGACCGCGTCCCGGTTCATCTGGGACGCGGCGACGATCACCCGGGCGGAGCTGACGAAGGTTCGTCACGACCCGGTGGAGATGGTGAGCCGGGCCATCCAGCCGCTGCTCTGGCTGGTGATCTTCGGCCAGGCGATCGCCGCGACTCGCGCGATCCCCACCGGTTCCCTGTCCTACCTGGACTACCTCGCCCCGGGGGTCCTCGCCCAGAGTGCCCAGTTCAGTGCGATCTTCTACGGTCTCGCGGTGATCTGGGAGCGCGACCTGGGCCTGGCCCAGAAGCTCCTGGTGACCCCCGCGAGCCGCGGCTCCCTGGTGCTGGGCAAGGCGCTGGCCGGCGGGATCCGGGCCCTGGTCCAGGCGGCCGTCGTCTACGTCGCGGCGTGGGCGCTCGGTGTCCATCTCCGGGCGGACGTCCCATCGCTCGTCGAGGCCGCGGTGGTCGTCATCCTCGGGGCGTCCCTCTTCGCGACCTTCTCGCTGGTCATCGCCTGCCTCGTTCGCTCGCGCGAGCGGTTCATGGGGATCGGCCAGCTCCTGACGATGCCGCTCTTCTTCGCGAGCAGCGCGATCTACCCGATCGACCTGATGCCGGACTGGCTGCGCGCGATCGCGGGGGTCAATCCGCTCACCTTCATGGTCGACGCGCTGCGGACCGTCATGGTCGAGGGCGGCGCGAGCCCGCGGGGTGTCAGCACGGACGTGGCCGTGCTCGGCATCGTGCTCGTGCTGCTGGTCGCTCTGGGTGCGCGCGTGTACCCGCGCCTGGGCGAGTAGCGAGCGTCGGCGGAGGTCGGCCGATCAGCCCTCGCCCGGGCCGGCGATCCGCAGGTCCGGTCCGCCGTCGTCGATGACCTTCGGGCCGGCCGCACGGACACCCTCGGACACGCCGTCGGCGTAGACCCGGAAGTTGTCGGCGAACATCCGGGCGAGCGCCGCCGCCTGGTGGTCGTAGGCCTCGCCGTCGGCCCAGGTCGAACGGGGCTGGAGCACCTCGCTCGGGACATCCGGGCAGGACGTCGGGACATCGACCCCGAAGATGGGATCGATGACCGTCGGCACGTCGTCGAGGGCGCCGGACAGCGCGGCCCGGACCATCGAGCGGGTGTGGTCGATGTCCATCCGCTGGCCGGTGCCGTACGGGCCGCCGGTCCAGCCGGTGTTCACGAGCCAGGCCTTGACGCCGTAGCGCTCGAGTCGGTCGGCGAGCATGGCGGCGTATTCGCCCGGATGACGGGGCATGAACGGCGCCCCGAAGCAGGCGCTGAACGTGGCCTGCGGCTCCTTGATCCCGATCTCGGTGCCGGCGAGCTTCGCGGTGTAACCGCTGATGAAGTGGTACTGGGCCTGGTCGTGGGTCAGCCGGCTGATCGGCGGGAGCACGCCGAAGGCATCGGCCGTCAGGAGCACCACGTTCGTGGGCTGGCCGGCCATTCCGGTCGGATCGGCGTTGCCGATGAAGTGGAGCGGATAGGCGCCACGCGTGTTCTCGGTGAAGCGGTCCGAATCCAGGTCAAGCTCGCGGGTCGCGGGCGCGACGTCGACGTTCTCGAGGATCGTCCCGAAGCGGCGCGTCGTGGCGAAGATGTCGGGCTCGTACATCGGCGAGAGGCGGATCGTCTTCGCGTAGCAGCCGCCCTCGAAGTTGAAGACGCCGTCGGCGCCCCAGCCGTGCTCGTCGTCGCCGACGAGGCTCCGCAGCGGATCCGCCGACAGCGTCGTCTTGCCGGTGCCGCTCAGCCCGAAGAACACGACCGCGTCGCCGGCCTTCCCGACGTTCGCCGCGGAGTGCATCGGCAGGACGCCTTCGTCGGGCATCAGGTAGTTCATGACCGTGAAGGCCGACTTCTTGATCTCACCGGCGTACTCGGTCCCGACGATCAGGATCTCCATCGCCGCGAGGTTCACCAGGATCGCGGTCTCGGTCCGGGTGCCCTCAGTGGCGGGATCGGCCTTGAACGAGGGGACGTTGATGATCGTGAACGCCGGCGAGAAGCCCTCGAGCTCGTCAGCCGTCGGCCGACGGAACAGGTTCCGGGCGAAGATGCTCGCCCAGGCCGTCTCGGTGTAGACGCGAAGGCTCCGGCGGTGGGCGGGATGAGCGCCGATGAAGCAGTCCTGGGCGTAGACCTTGCGCGTCGCCAGGTAGTCGATCAGGCGAGCTCGGAGCCGGTCGTAGTGCTCCGTCGCGATCGGGCGATTGACCTCGCCCCACCAGATCTTCCCGGCCGAACCAGGCTCCTTGACAATGAACTTGTCCTGCGCCGAGCGGCCGGTGTGCTTGCCGGTCCGGACGACGAGCGGGCCCTCCGCGGCGATCAGGCCCTCGCCGGCGCGGACCGCGTCCTCGTACAGCTCGGCCGTCGGCAGGTTCGCCCGGAGGACGCGGCCGATGGCGGCCTGGCCATCGGCCCGGCGCGCGCCGGCGGTGGTCGTGGGACGGGTGGTGGACTGCGTCATCGGCTCGGACTCCTGCGCGCGGGCGATCGCTACCCGATCGACCGGCCGCGCGTAGCTCGGTCGGTGCTCCGTGGAGCAGCCTGGCCCGAGGAAGTCGGCTTCCGCAGTCGCCTGTTGGCCGGCATCGTACCGCAACCGGATTGCAACCTGTCCGCAACCCGATCGTCCCGGCCGTATCAGCCGAGTGTCAGTGTATCCAATGTGGCCTGGATTGTGTGCACCGCTCGGTGCCGCGATCAGGCCCGATCCAGGGCCCCTCGGAGGTCCTCGATCAGGTCGTCGACCTGCTCGATCCCGACTGAGAGGCGCACCAGGGAGGGATCGACTTCGAGGGTCGATCCGACCACCGACGCGTGGGTCATCGTCGCGGGGATCTCGATCAGCGATTCCACCCCGCCGAGCGATTCGGCGAGCGTGAACAGGCGCGTTCCCTCGGCGATCGCGATCGCCCGCCGGTCGGCGGCGCGCCCATCGCGAGCCGCCGGCAGGAACGAGACCATGCCGCCGCCGCCGCGCATCTGGCGGCGGTCGCCTACGAGGTCGCCCCCGGCGAGGCCCGGGTAGTAGACCGTCGCGATGTCGTCGCGGCCGGCCAGGAACCGGGCGACCGCCGAGGCGTTCGCCACGTGGCGCTCGACCCGCAGGTGGAGCGTCCGGAGCCCGCGCAGGACGAGGAAGCAATCGAGCGGTCCGGGCACGGCGCCCATCGCGTTCTGGAGGAAGCGCAGCCGCTCCCCGATGGCGTCGTCGCGGGTCACGGCGATCCCCAGGATCGTGTCCGAGTGGCCGCCGAGGTACTTCGTCGCGGAGTGGAACACGACGTCCGCCCCCAGCTCCAGCGGGTTCTGGAGCGCCGGCGACGCGAACGTGTTGTCGACGACGAGGAGCGGGCGCTCGGTGCCGGACTGGGCGGACCGGTCGCGGATCGTCCGCGCGGCGGCGGCGATGTCGGTCAGCTTGAGGGTCGGGTTCGTCGGGGTCTCGAACCAGACGAGCCGGGTCCGCGCCGAGAGCTGCTCCCACAGGACGTCGGGGCCTGCGGCGAGGTCGACGTAGCGCGCGGTCGCCGCGCCTCCCGGTCGATGGACGCGCTCGAGATAGCGGTACGTCCCGCCGTAGACGTCGTCGCCCACGACGATCTCGTCGTCGGACGCGGCCAGCTGAGCGATCGCGGCGGTCGCCGCGGAGCCGCTGGCGAACGCGATGCCGTGCTTGCCCCGCTCCAGGGCCGCGACGGCCCGCTCGAGCCGCTCCCGCGTGGGGTTGGCGCTCCGGGCATAGTCGTAGCCGCCGCGCGGGCGGTTCACGCCGTCCTGGGCGTACGTCGAGGTCTGGTAGATCGGCGGTGAGACGGCGCCGGTGACCTCGTCCGGCTCCGCCCCGGCGTGGACAGCGAGCGTCTCGAACGCGTCCTGGGAAGGGCTCATCGGCCCAATGATGTCACCCGTCCGGGGGATGCGGCCGAACCATTCGCGATCATCCCGGTTGGCTGCCCTGCCTGGCATAACCGCCGGCGAAGGCGCGGCTGGCATCCTCCGTCGATGCCAGCCCGGAATGGCGACGGACTCGCGCTTTTGGCCGACCCGACACGACGGGCGATCATGGCGATGGTCGCCATTCGCCCACGACGGCCTTCCCGGCTGGCCGCCGATCTCGGGCTGAGCCGGCCGGCCATCGCCCGCCAGCTGCGCCTGCTCGCGGACGCCGGTCTCATCGAGGGTCACCGGGTCGTCGCCGATGGCCGCGGCGTCCTCTACCTCATCGACCCGCGTCGGCATGGCCAGATCACCGCGTGGCTGGCCGGGACGGAGATCGGGCTGCCGATCGAGCCCTTGGCGCCCGCGCCGGGCGTGCGTGGGCTCGTCCGAGGGACGCGACCCGATGACGTGCCCGTCGATCGCGAGCCGCCGGCGTCCGATCTCGGCAGGCGGCCGGAGGGGCCTCGCCCGAGGATGAAATCCGGGTAGTTCCAATGTCGGCGAACGATCGCGCAACTCGATGCCGGATAGGCGGGATGGTTCCACGCGCGTCGAACGACCCGGAATGGGCACGAAGACGGGTGCGCCGCGGGCCGCATGCTCGTGGCGACGAGCGCCACCTGAACGAGCGCTGGGCGACGTCCGGCTACCGTCGAACCGGATCTGGCGCGAACCGATTGCCTAACCGCGGCGGTGGCTCAGGTACTCCAGCAGATCCAGCTTCGTGACGACGCCAGCGGGCTGCTCGCCCGCGATCGCGACGACCGCGGCCGCGCCCTCGCTCAGCAGGGCGAACGCCTCGTCGAGCGTCGCCGAGGCGTCGACGAGCGGCAAAGCCTTCTCCATCACCTCGCCGACGGTCCGTTCGACGATCGACGGGTCGCGGTAGGCCCGGTCCAGGAGGGCCTTCTCCGAGATCGAGCCGACGAGGCCGGCGACGGCGTCGCCCTCGGTATCCTCCGAGACGGGCATCTGCGAGATCCCGTACTCCTGGAGCGTGGCGATCGCCTCGCCCACCCGCTGGGTCGTCCGGGCGACGACGACGGCCGGCCGCTCGGAGCCGTGGCGATGGCCCGCGAGCAGGTCGGCGACGCGGACCACCGACCCGGTCGTCGGCAGCAGCCCGTTCACGCGCATCCACTCGTCGTTGTAGACCTTCGAGAGGTAGCTCCGGCCGCTGTCGGGCAGCAGGACCACGATGACCTTGCCGGGTCCGTCGCCCGATTCGGTCAGCTCGTGCGCCACGGTCAGGGCCGCGACGAGTGCCGTCCCGCACGAACCGCCCGACAGGATCCCCTCCTCGCGGGTCAGTCGCCGGGCAGCCAGGAAGGCATCGCGATCGCTGACGCGGACCCAGCGATCCACGACCGCGGGGTCGTACGTGCCCGGGAAGAAATCCTCGCCGACGCCCTCGGTGAGATACGGCCGGGCGGTGTCCCCCGACAGCACGGATCCTTCCGGGTCGGCCCCGACGATCACGAGATCGGGCTTCCGCTCGCGGAGGTAGTGGCCCGCACCGGAGATCGTGCCGCCCGTCCCGACGCTCGCCACGAAATGGGTCAGCTCGCCGCCGGTCTGGTCCCAGATCTCGGGTCCGGTCGTCCGCTCGTGGGCGCTCGGGTTCTCCAGGTTCCAGTACTGGTCCGGCTTGAACGCGCCGGGGATGTCGCGGGCGAGTCGGGCCGCAACCGAGTAGTAGCTCTCGGGTGACTCGGGATCGACGTTGGTCGGGCAGAGCACGACCTCGGCGCCGTAGGCCCGGAGGAGCGACTGCTTCTCGGTCGACTGCTTGTCGGCCATCACGAAGATGCAGCGGTAGCCCTTGAGCGCCGCCGCGATCGCCAGGCCGTGGCCGGTGTTGCCGGACGTCGGCTCGATGATCGTCCCGCCCGGCTTCAGGAGCCCCGCCCGCTCGGCGGCCTCGATCATCGGCAACCCGATCCGGTCCTTGACCGAGCCGCCGGGGTTGAGCATCTCGAGCTTGGCGAGGACGAGCGGCTGGCGGTCCGCGGGACCCAGGTCGCGGGTCACCCGGCTCAGACGGACGAGCGGCGTGTTCCCGACGAGGTCGAGGATCGTCTCGGCGAACTGCATCGGTCGAGGATAGCCGGGCCGGGCCGGCCGGCCGCAGGCCAGCGGCGGCTTCAACCGCGGGGGTCAGCCGCGCGCCAGGTCCGCCGCGAGGTGCTCGTCGGCGATCCGGGTCGCGATCGTCGCGCTCCGCGGCTGACCCGTCAGGGCCTCGATGAACGAGCCGCGGTCGATCGCGAGGAGCTCGAGATCGTCCAGCGCGGTGATCGTGGCGGTCCGCGCCACGGACCGCAGGAGCGCGATCTCGCCGAACCCTGCGCCCGGGCCCAGCTCGGCCACGGGCTGGTCGTGGATGGCCACCGCGGCACGACCCGCTGCGATGACGAAGAAGCGGTCGCCCACATCGCCCTCCCGGACGACCACGGTCCCGGCTGGGACGCCCGCCGGGACCGCGGCCGCGGCCAGCCGCTCGAGGACCGGCGCCGACAGCGGCCCGAGCATCGGGACGGCGCGTAGCAGGCGAAGCTCGGCCGCCCGCGCGGCCGGCAGCCGATCGCCGCGAACGAGGCTGACCCCTGCCACCAGGGCGACGATCGGCAGCGACACGCCGATGAGGACGAAGGTCAGGCGGTCCTCGACGGCCCCGACGATGAACGGGACCGCCAGCGCACCCAGCGCGGTCGCGCCCATCATCAGGCCCTGGAGCAGGCCGAAGACCCGGCTCATGACGTCGTCGCCGGCGAGCCGCTGGATCAGCGTCTGGCTTGCCACCACGGAGAGTCCCGAGCCCAGGCCGGCCAGCACGATCAGGAGCGGCGTGGCGATCGAGGCCGGGGCGATCCCGATCGCGGCGATGCCGATTCCGAACAGCGCGGCGCTCGCGATCATCGCGCCGCCCAGCCGTTCGCGGCCCACGAGCGCGAGCCCGGCGGCGGCCCCGCCGACGGCACCGACCCCACCGAGCGCACCGACGAAGCCCACCCCGTCGCCGCCGAGGCCCAGCAGGTCGATCGCGAGCACGGCATACAGGATGTCCATCGCGCCCACGAGGAACGTGCACCACGTCGCGATGACGATCACGCTCAGGAGACGCCGATCGGCAGCGATCGCCGCGAGGCCGCCGACCAGTCCGCGGTCCGCGCGCGCGGGCGCGGCCACGGTGGCGCGCGGCGCCTCGCCGGCGGCGACCGGGGGCAGCTCGTGCCCATGGGCGAGCTCCAGCTCGATCGGGACGACGCCGGCCTGCGCATCCGGCCGGCGGATCCGCCGCCCGACGTCGACGATCGCCAGGCATGACAGGCCGCAGCCCACGGCTGCGACGGTGAACACGGCCGCCGGCCCGCTGAGACCGATCAGGAGGCCGGCGCCGAGTGGTCCGAGCAACGACCCGCCGCTCTCGGCCATCCCGGTCACGACGTTCGCCGCCGTCAGCTCGTCGGGCGAGCGCGAGATCTCCGGCATGAACGCCGCGTGCAGCGGGCGCGAGAAGGAGACGAGATTGGCGGCCACGATCGCGAACGCGTAGACCAGGGGCGGCTCGCTCCCCACGACGATCGCGACGGCCGTCGCGGCCATGAAGACCGCCTGGATCATGTACGAGCGGAGGAGCACGCGGTCCCGGGCGAACCGATCGCCGAGGCCGGCCACGATCGGCGCCACGAGGGCGGAGGGCGCCAGCTCGAGGAAGGCGATCAGCCCGGCCTCGAATGCCCCGCCACGGCTGTAGGCGTACACGATCATCGCCACCCAGGTCGACCACTCGCAGAACGCGAACAGCCCGTAAGCGGCCTCGGCCCGCCGCAGGAGCGGGCTGGCGAGCACCGCGCCGAGGACCGAGAGACGCCCGGTCATCGGGCCGCTCCGGCTTCCGGGACGTCGTCGCGGTCGAGCCGGCCGGGTCGGAGGAATAGCCACGTCAGCCGCCGCCGGAGTCGTCGCGGACGACCGGGCGGATCGACCGTCCCCGGCCAGAGCGCCTCCACCTCGGGACCGAGCACCTCGGCGAGGGCTGCGCTCAACCTCCGCGCAAGCTCGAGCTCGGCGCGACTGCCGGGATCCGGGAGGACGCCGTCCCAGGCCGGCCCGAGCAGCTCCGCGACCGACCTCGGCGCGAGGATCCGGGACGCCATCCGGCGGCCGATGTAGAGCTCCTCCGTGCCCGCGATCGCCATCGGCACGATCGGCGCGCCCGTCCGCAGGGCGATCAGCGCCCAGCCGAACCGGAACGGGCCGATCCGCCCGACGGGCCCGCTCACGGTGCCCTCGGGCATCTGGACGAACACGCCGCCATTCGCGATGACCGCCTTCGCCGACGCCACGTGCTGCTCGGCGCCGATCCCGCCACGCCACACCGGCAGCAGCCCGCCCAGGCGATGGACCAGGACCTCACGCCAGCGAGCCGTGAACGTCGACGGCGCGCTGCCGAGGAACCACGCCCGCGGCTCGACCGGCAGGGCGTGGACGACGACGAACGGGTCCATCCAGCCCCGATGGGCCGCGGCGACGAGCAGGTACCCACCGCCCGGCAAGGACGCCCCGCCGCGCGCATCGATCCGGAACCGGAAGAGCCCGAACAGGACGAACCGGGCGAACAGCCTGACCAGCCGGTACAGCCGCGACGCCCGGCTCTCCGGCGTGCGCCCGAGCCACTCGAGGCCTTCGCGTGCGCCGCCGCGGGCGTCGGCCAGTGCCTGCGGCGACAGGCGGCCCGGTGGCGGCCGGCGCCGCCGCGCGGTGGGCGGCGGGTCGACGGACCCTGGTACGCCCAGCACCTAGACCCGGTCGCTGGCCGGTGGACCAGGCGGCGGTCCGTCCCCCTCGCCTGGGCGAGCGTCGTCCGCTGGGGCGTCTTCGTCGTCGAGATCGGGGTCGCCCACGGCACGGGAATCGTCCGGAGCGCCGTCGTCCGACCAGAAGGCCGCCTCGTCGTCCTCGCCCGTCGATGGCTCGCCGGAGCGCGCCGGCAGGAGATCGACCGCGAGCTTCGACGGCCGGCCGGGCCCGTGCCGGATCCACAGCCCCACGAGGCCCGTGAGGATGAATCCCAGCGTGACGATCCGGGCGGTCGGGATGCCGAAGAACGTCCAGTTGTCGACCCGGAACCCTTCGAGCGCGAAGCGGGTCAGCCCGTACCAGATGAAGAAGATCAGCAGGAGATCACCCGGGACGAGCCGCGATCGAGGCCGCCGGGCGAGCCAGGTCAGGACGAGGACGCCGGCGATCCCCGACAGCGACTCGTACAGGAACAGCGGGTGGAAATGGGTCGTGATCGGGAACTGGGCGCAGGGATACTGGTCGAGCACGCGGTGGGCGCAGTCGATCCGGATGCCCCAGGGCAGGGTCGTGGGCGGGCCGTAGAGCTCCTGGTTGAAGAAGTTCCCCCAGCGCCCGATCGCCTGCATGACGAACAGCGCCGGGGCGACGACGTCGGCCCACTGCCAGAACGGCTGGCTCGTCCGCCGGATGTAGATCCAGGCGGCCAGGGTGCCCGTGATGATGCCGCCCGGCACGCCCAGACCGGTGAAGCCGGCGAAGACGAGGTTGCCGCTCGGATCGCGGGCGACCGGCAGGAGCGCTCGGATCGGGTCGGCGGCATAGATCGTCGACCATTGGTCGATCACGTGGTACAGCCGCCCACCGATCAGCGCCGCGACCGCGACGATGATCAAGCCGGTCCCGATCCGCTCCGCATCGAGCCCGCGGAACCGGGCCTCGCGGTTCAGGACCCAGTAGACGCCGGCCAGGCCGACGGCATATGCGATCCCGTACCAGTAGATCGGAAAGCCGAACAGCCGAATGAAGACGGGGTCGGGCGTGAGATCGATCATCGATGGGCAGTGTAGGGGCCGCTCCCCCGGTCTGGCCTGCGGTTGCGGCCCGGACGCGGCCCACGGCCGGATGCCTGTACTCTCGCGGCGTGAATGGCGAGTTCAACTGGTGGCTGCTGATCCTGGGCCTCGTGATCGGGGCAGGCTTCGTCTGGCTCGTCCTCGCCGACACCCGACGCCGCGAAAGCGACCTGGCCGAGCGTGAACGCGAGAGCGAGGCGCGCTGGATCGCCGAGGCGATGCGCGACGCCGGCCGCCGGATCAGTGATGCCGATGCGCTCGACGTCCTCCGCCTCCACGAGGCGTACCTCGCGGCGCCGCCGCCGGACGAGCCCGAAGAGCTCGACGAGCTGGCGCCGGTCGAGCCGGAGCCGGTCCGTGCCTCGCTCGAGCGAGAGCCGGAGCGGGCGCCCGCTCGCGGCCGGAGCAGCGCCGTCGAGGCGCGGTCCCCGATGGCCCATCCGGCGACCGCCGCCGATCGCGCCGACTCCGACGGCTAGGGCCCGTCGGCTCAGCCGGCGCCGGTGAGGACGGGCTGACCCGCCGCCGCCGGATCCGTGAGGTCCACGAGCGAGACCCCGAACGTCGCTCCGGCGCCCAGCCCGCTGACCGCCGGCACCGGGCCGACCCAATAGGCGACATCGCCGCCGAAGAACATCTTGCCGATCGGCGTGCGCGTCCCGTTGGCCTCCACCCAGCAGCGGTATTCGTGGCCGCTCGCCGCTGGGGTCAGGCCGTCGGCGACGACGACCAGCTCGGTCGTGCCCGGGCTGAACGTCAGCTGGCCGGTGGGGCCAACCCCGGCGCCGGTGCTGCCCGCCAGGACGATCCGCCGGACATCGGCCTGCCGATCCAGGTGGAGGGTGGAGCGGGCGACATCGCCGAGCGCTTCGATCTCGGCGGCCTGGAGCTTCAGCTCGCCGTCCCGGTTGGCGGCGGTGACGAATGCGCTGCCGACCACCGCGACGATCAGGGCGGCCGCGATCCCGGCGAGCGCCGCCAGGCGACTGATCGGGCGGAGCCCGGTGGGGGCGACCGGCGCGGCCTGGGCAGGGGCCGCCACGGCGACGGGCGAGGCGCTGCCGGCGGGCACGGGAGCATCCGGCAGCACGGCGATGGGCCGGTTCGCCGGGATCGTCGCGGTCGCCGCGTCGCCCCGCGGGCGACCCAGCGCGGCCACGTATGCGAGCGTCCGCTCCCGGAGCTCCGGCGGCGGGACCTCGCGGACGGCCGGGGCGATGACCGCGACCGACCGACGCAGCCGCTCGAGCTCGTCGGCGCAATCCGCGCAGTCGGCCAGGTGGCCCGCGACCAGCGCCGCGCTCGCCGTGTCCCCGGCCATGAGTCGGTCGAGACCGCCCGGCTCGACCGCGGCGTCCTCGAGGATGTGCCGAACCTCGCCGTGTTCCATCGCTCCCATCGTCATTCCATACGTTCAGTGACGGCGACCGGGATCGCCACGGGCTCCAGTCCCGGGCCCAGCTCGTCGGCCAGGGCCTCCCGGAGCCGGAGCAGGGCGCGCCGGGTCCGGGTCTTGACGGTACCGAGCGGCCAGCCCAGCCGCGCGGCGATCTCGGACTGCGTGAGCTCTTCGCGATAGGCCAGCACGATCGCGGTCCGCTCGGCGTCGGGCAGGTCCGCGAGTGCGTCCCGGAGGACTTCGCGGAGCTCGGTGACGGCGAGCTCGCCTTCGGGCCCGCGTCCCACCGCGGCCCCGCCGATGACGGTCCCGGCCCCGACGAGCCGATCGAGCGCGACCTGGTCGTGCTCGTCGTCGCCGGCCGCCGAGGACAGCGGGATGAGATTCGGACGCCGCCCGGCGGCCCGGAGCCGGTCGACGGTCCGGTTGCGCGCAATCGTGTGCAGCCAGGCCGCGAGCGATCCGACCCGGGGGTCGAACAGCTCCGCCCGGTTCCAGAGCGCGAGGAACGTTTCCTGGACGACCTCCTCGGCCACCTGCCGGTCCGACGTGAGACGGGTCGCCGCCGCGAAGACCGCGTCGACGTACCGATCGTAGAGATCGCCGAGGGCCGCCTGCGAGCCGGCCGCGACCTCGCGGACGAGGAGGGCGTCGTCGGCGGGTGAACGCTCCCTCCCCACGACTACGACTCGTTCCGGCGGTCGGTTTCGGTCGGGACGTGGAGCGGCCGCCGCTCGAAGCCCGAGGAGAAGACCACGTCGGTCTCGGTCTGGAAGACGTTCGGCGTGGACTGGACCTGGCGGAGGACGCGCTCGAGGTCGCGGGTGTCGCGGGCGCGGACCTTGATCAGGTAGTCGGCCTCGCCGGTGATGTGATGGCACTCCTCGATCTCGGGGATCGCCGCGAACGCGTCGGTGAGGTCGTGGCGGATCGTCCCGGGGGCCTGGGTGATCCAGCTGAAGGCGAGGATGTCGTAGCCCAGGGCTCCTGGATCCACGGTCGCGGCGTAGCCCGTGATCACGCCGCGCGTCTCGAGCTTCTTGACCCGCTCGTGGGCCGACGGCCCGCTCATCCCCACCTCGGCACCGAGATCCGCGTACGGCCGCCGGCCATCCCGCTGGAGAACCTCCAGGATCCGGGCGTCGTTGGGACTAATGCGTTCGGATGAGGCCATCTAGTACCGATTCGTCAGGCACATCGCCTTGCATCATCGCGATCCATTAGGTATTATGAGCCATACAGACATTGATCGTCGGTCCGCCGCACTGGGCGGTGGGAACCGGGTCGGGGACCCGGATCCGCGGCGATCACGCAGCGGAGGCACCCCCGATGATCGTCGGACTAGGGTTCCTGGCGCTGTTCTTTGCTCTCAGCACCGTGCTGGGTGACGAGGATCCGCGCCACAACGCGGACCCGCGCGACAACCTCGCCTACTGGATGCGGTTCGGCATTCGCTGAACCGGCGGATAGCCTAGCGCACGAAGCCCCGGACACCGATCCGGGGCTTTGTCGTTCTTGCGGATCGGCTCGCGGGTCGTCGCCGGAGGTGGCGGTAGCCCGGAGCGGCCGGGTCCACGCGGCCACGACCCGGCCCGGGTTCCCGCGGCCACGAACCCGGCCCGGTTTCACGCGGCGACGACCCGGGCCTGTTTCACCACGACCGACAAGCGGCGGCTGGAGCCCGGCCCTCCCTCCGCCTCGGCCCCTTCCGACGACGGATGTCGGGCCACGTGGAACACGCGTCGGCTGAGCCTGAACAACCCTGGGCTGGGCCGGCCGCCAGCCGCTCGTTGTTGGGCTCCGTGAAACACGAGCTTGCGGCGCGCCGTCGCCCGAGTCCTACCACTCCCCGGTGGCGCGCCGCGCGGGCACGGGCCCCAACCGACCGGCCGGCAGGTGCGCCTCCAGGCACGTGACCCCGCCGGCGCCAACCGTGGCGTCGTGGCGCGTCCCGGCCGGCAGCTCCAGCCGGTCGCCTTCCACCAGCTCGGTCCGTTCATCCAGGTCCGGCAGGCCGAACGAGATCGAGCCCGCCTCGACGACGATCACCTTGTCGAACCCGTGCGCATGCGTCCCATATCGATCGCCCGGCCCGTTCGACCAGGGCCCAGGATCCAGGCCCTCGGCCCGGAGGCGCGCTGCCAGGTCCGCCACGCTCAGCCGCCGACCGAAACGCCGATGATCGAGCCCACAATGTAGGTGACGATCGCGGCCGCGGCGCCGATGCCGACCTGGCGCGCGCCCGAGAACAGGACACCGCGCCCGGTCAGGAGGCTGACGCCCGCGCCGACCGCGAACAGGGCGGCCAGGCTCAGGCCGATCGACAGCCCGAATGCGAGCGTCCCACCGCCGATCAGGTAGGGCAGGACGGGAACGGCCGCCCCCAGGGCGAACGCGACGAAGGAGCCGCCGGCCGCCCCGAGCGGTGACCCCAGCTCGTCCGGGTCCAGCCCCAGCTCCTCGCGGATCAGCTGCTCCAGCGCCCGCTCGGGATCCTCGAACAGGCGCTGGGCGATCGCCTTCGCCTCGTCCGCCGGGAAGCCCTTGGCCCGATACAGAGCGGCCATCTCGGCCTCTTCTTCCTCGGGCATCGCCTCGAGCTCCGCCCGCTCGAGGGCGATCTGGCGCTCGAACAGCTCGCGCTGGCTCTGCATCGAGATGTACTCACCGGCGGCCATCGAGAACGCACCGGCCAGCAACCCGGCGATCCCCGCGAGGAGGATGAACCTCCCCTGGTCGCCCGCCGCGCCGGCGACGCCCATGACCAGGGCCAGGTTCGAGACGAGCCCGTCACTCACCCCGAAGATCACGGCTCGCAAGGTCCCCGAGCGACCCGAGCGATGCCAGCGCTCGCGGCTGGCGATGTCCGCCTCGACCTGGACCTCGGGACGGTGCGCGGTCGGGTCCTTCAGCCGCCGCCAGATCTCGGCGTGCTCGCGTTCGTCGGCGGCGATGGCCGCCACCTCGGGCGATGCCGCCTGCCCCTCGTAGATGTCCTCCTCGTCGCCCTCGAGGGCCGTGACGAGGTCGCTGACCGCCCGGGTCCCGAACAGGCGGGCGAGGGTGAGGATCACCGCGACGCGCGGCCGCGGCCGGGTCGGCGCCGGAGGCACGTCCAGGCCGGCCTCGCGCAGCTTCGTCGCCCAGACGTCCGCGTGACGCCGCTCGTTCGAGGCGATCCGCCGGAAGGCATCGGCGCGATGGCCGTCCTTCTCGATCGCCGCGAGGGCGTCGTACAGGAGGATTGCGTCGCGCTCGAGGCGCAGGTTGGCCAGGCTCTGGGCAGGATCGACGGGCATGCGCCGAATCCTAGCGGCGCTTCATGACGGCGCGAGGTCCGTCCGGCCCGCGCCCGCCGGTCGAATGGCCCGGACAGGGCGCTAGACTCCGGCCGATGGCGGCGACGGACGGGCCCCCGATCCGGTTCCTGGACGCCGCGGACGTGACCGCAGCGATGCCCCCGCTCGCCGAGCGGTTGCGCCTCGCCGAGCGGACGATGACCGCCCTCGTCGGCGAGGCCGAGCTGCCCCCGAAGATCGGCGTCCATCCGCGGCCTGCCGGATCGTTCGCCCATGCGATGCCGGCCCATCTGCGCGGCTCCGATCCGGCCGGGGGCGAAGACCTGCTCGGCATGAAATGGATCGCGGGGTTCCCCGCCAACCGCGAGCTCGGGCTCGCCGCGATCCACGGGCTGGTGGTCCTCAGCGATCCGGCGACGGGCCGGCCGGTCGCGATCCTGGACGCGGGCCCCATCACGGCCGAGCGAACCGCCGCGATCAGCGGCGTGGCGATCGCCCGCTGGGCGCCCGCGCTGACCGCCCGCCGGCCGACGCGCGTTGCCATCCTCGGCGCGGGCGTGCAGGGCCGGAGCCATCTCGCCGTCATCGGCCACCTCCGTCCGGGCTGCGATCTGGTCGTCTTCGACCGGCACCCGGATCGTGCCGCCGCCCTGGCCGCGGACGCGGCGCGGACGACCGGGATCCGCTCGGCCCGCGCGGCCGGGACGGCTCGGGAGGCCACGCGCAGCGCGGACGTCGTCGTCAGCGCCGCCTCGTTCGCGCCGGCCGAGGAGCGCCAGACGCTGACCGGCGACTGGCTGTCACGCGACGTCCTTGTCGTCGCGGTCGACTACGCCACCTACGTGGCCGCAGCGGTGGCTCGTGATGCGGCGCTCTTCCTCGTCGATCAGCGCGAGCAGTTCCTCGCGAACCGCGAGGCCGGCCAGTTCGCGGGCTATCCCGACCCGGCGGCGACGATCGGCGAGGCGATCCTGGCCGGCACGACGCGGACGACGCGCGGCCACGTCGTCGTGACCCATCTCGGAGTGGGCCTCGCGGACCTCGTGTTCGGCGATGCGATCGCCCGGCGCGCGGCGGCGCGCGGGCTCGGGACGCTTCTCGGCGGCTAGGGCGCAACTGCCCGGCGGCGCGGGCTCGCGATCGGCTCGATGACTAGGGCACACTGCGCAGGTCCGCCGGGAGGACCGGCGGGCGCGGGCAGGCGGCGCGGAGGACGAAACGACGTGGGTCGCGTGTTCGGGGTCGTCAGGCGCGTCCTGTGGACCCTCGTGATCGTCCTGATCGTCGCGGTCACGGCCCTGGGCAGCCTGCTCGTGGCGGTCACCCTGCGTGGCCTGCCCACGACGAAGGGCTCGCTCGTGGTGGCCGGTCTGGATCGCCCCGTGAACGTCTCGCGCGACGCTAATGGGATCGCCTGGATCGAGGCAGAGGACCCGCACGACCTGTTCCTCGCCCAGGGCTACGTCCATGCCCAGGAGCGGATGTGGCAGATGGAGGTCTGGCGGCACATCTCCTCGGGCCGCCTGTCCGAGCTCTTCGGGGCGAGCACGGTCGACCAGGACCGCTTCATCCGGACGCTGGGCTGGCGGCAGGCCGCCGAGCGGGACCTCGCCGCGCTCAGCCCCGATGCGCGCAATGCGGTCGACGACTACGCCGAGGGCGTCAACGCCTGGATCACGGCCCACGACGGGTCGCTGGCGATGCCGTTCGTCGTCACCGGGCTGAAGACCGGCACGGGCGGGATCGGTGGCTACCACCTCGAGCCGTGGACCGCCGTCGACACCCTCGCCTGGCAGAAGGTCCAGGCCTGGGACCTGGGCGGCAACCTCGACAGCGAGATCTTCCGGATGCTCGCCGACGCGGAGCTGGGCGATCCGGCCCGAACGGACGAGCTCTTCCCGGGCTACGACCCGGCGATGCCCGTGATCACGCCAAGCGGGCTGAAGGGCTCCGGCGGAGCGGGCGCGACCGCGACCGGGCCCGCCGACCCGGCGACGGCGGCCGCTCCCCGCTCGCCCGCGTCCGCTCGCCCGCCGGCCGCGGTCGACCCCGGCGATCCAGGTGCCTGGCGCGACCTCGCCGCGACCAGCGATCAGATCCTCGCGACGGCCGGGCTCGACACCGGCGAGGGACTGGCCGGCGACCACCAGGTCGGGTCGAACAACTGGGTCGTGGGGCCATCCAAGACCGCGTCGAAGACCGCGCTGCTCGCCAACGATCCGCACCTGGGGATCGGGATGCCGTCCGTCTGGTTCATGAACGGCCTGCGCTGCCGCTCGGTCAGTCCGGCGTGCCCGTATCACGTGGCCGGCGTGTCGTTCCCGGGCGTGCCCGGCGTGATCCTGGGCCACAACGATCACATCGCCTGGGGCGCCACGAACGTCGACCCGGACGTCCAGGACCTCTTCACGATCGATCCCGATCCGTCGAACGCGGCGAACTACCTCGACGCCGGCAAGTCGGTCCCGTTCGAGGTGCGCCATGAGACGATCGAGGTCGCCGGCGCCGCGTCGGTCGAGCTGGACGTCCGGCTCACGAAGGACGGTCCGATCCTCAATGATGTCGACCCCCGGCTCAAGGACGCCCCGCTCCTCGCCTTCCGCTGGACGGCGACCGACGACGTGGACGGCACGTTCGAGTCGATCTTCCGGATCAACACGGCCGCGACGTTCGAGGAGTTCCACGACGCGTTCAAGACCTACGGCTCACCGTCGCAGAACTTCGTCTACGCCGACACGAAGGGGCATATCGGCTACGTCCTGCCGGGCCGGATCCCGATCCGCGCGGATCCCAACGATCACGGCGACCGGATCCGCTCGGGCAGCGACGGGAAGCACGACTGGACGGGCACGATCCCGTTCGAGGACCTGCCCTGGCAGCTCGATCCGCCGAGCGGGATGATCGTCAGCGCGAACAATGCCGCGGTCGACGCGAAGTACCCGCACTTCATCGCGGCGGAGTGGGACCCCGGCTTCCGGGCCGAGCGGATCACCCAACTCCTGACCGAGGCCGCGAAGGGCACCGGGGTGACGACCCAGACCCTTCGCGACATCCAGGTCGACACGCGTGTGACCCGAGCAGAGAAGGTCGTCCCGTTCCTCAACGGGGTCAGCACGGGGACGGCGGACGGCGCGCTCGTCGCGGAGCGGATCGCGAAGTGGACATCGCTCGACTGTCCGCTCGACAGCGTCGGCTGCGGCGCCTACCTCACCTTCGAGTACCGGCTCCTGCGCGGCCTCTTCGACGATGACCTGGGCGACCTGGCCCGGGACTACGTCGGGAGCGGCGCTTCGTGGCAGGCGCTGCTCAAGCTCCTCGACGACCCGAAGTCGCGCTGGTGGGACGACCAGACGACGGCCGACAAGGTCGAGACCCGCGACGACATCATCGCGGCCGCCCTCGACCAGGCCGGCAAGGAGCTCCGAGCCGCGTACGGCGAGCCCGACAAGTGGACGTGGGGAGCGATGCACCAGGCCCGCTTCGAGGAGCAGACCCTGGGCACCTCCGGGATCGGGCCGCTCGAGTGGTACTTCGACAAGGGTCCCTTCCCCGCGCCCGGCGCCGCGGGCGCGGTCAACAACACCTACTACCGCCCGTCACGGGCCTATCGCGATCCGGACGATCCGTCGTACGTCCCGGTCGGGATCGACGGCGTGTTCTCCGTGACGAACCTGCCCTCGTACCGGCTGTCGATCGACCTGGGCAACCTCGACGGCGCCCAGATCGTCCAGACGACGGGCCAGAGCGGGAACCCGTTCGACAAGCACTACGGGGACCTGATCGGCGACTGGCTGACGGGAGTCAGCGTGCCCCTTCCGTTCAGCGCGACCGCGGTCAACGGCGCGGCCGTCGAGCGGCTCGACCTCGTTCCCGGCGGTTAGGGCGGCGCGGACCCCGAACGGCGTCCGAAATCGGACGAGCCGGGGCCCTACTCCTCGCTGATCGGAAGCGGCCCGTCCGGCACGTCGATCAAGACCCGGCCCCCCTCGACCACGACCGGATAGATCTCGAGCGGCAGCTCCGCCGGCGGATCGATCGGCTCGCCCGACGTCAGGTCGAACCGCGACAGGTGGAGCGCGCAGGTGAGCGTGCCCGCCGTCAGGAAGCCCTTGTCGAGCTCGAAGTACTCGTGGCTGCAGACGCCCTGGGTCGCGGTGAACTCGTCGCCCTGGCGGATCACGAGGACCTGGTCGGTCCCGTCGACGTAGACCATCCGCATCTCGCCGTCGCCGAGCTCGTCGACGCCGAGCAGGTCGATCCGCCTCATCGCGGAGAGCTCGGTCCTGGAGGCATCAGGCGGCGGGGGCGGTGCTCGGCTCTCCGGCATCGGCCACGGCCGCGCCGTCCCACTTCGCCTCGAGGAGCCCGCGCAGCTGCTCGCGCGCCGACTCGAGCGGGACGCGCGCGACGACCGGCTCGAGGAAGCCCAGGACGATGAACTTGCGGGCCTCCGCGGGCGGGATCCCGCGGCTCTCCAGGTAGAAGAGCTGCGTCTCGTCGATCGGGCCGACCGAGCTCGAGTGGGCCGCGCGCCGGCAGTCCGGCTGGTCGATCTCCAGCGACGGGATCGCGACGGCCCGGGCCTGCTTCGAGAGGTTCATCCCGAACTCGCCGAGGAAGCTGTCCGTCCCGACCGCGGTCGGCTCGATGACGATCAGGCCCTTCATGTACGAGCGGGTCGCGTCGAGCAGCGCCGCCTTCGACAGGAGGTTGCCGGTCGTGTCCCGGCCGATGTGCCGGGTGTACGAGGTCAGGTCGAAGATCTGGTCGTCCGAGCCGAACACGATCTCGACCTGCTCGACCGTGCTCCGGTTCCCGACGAGCCGGTTGTCGACGCGGCTGCGGACGATCCGGGACCCGAGCTGGGCCAGGGCCCACTGGAGCGAGGCGCCCTCGCCGATCTCGGCCTGGCGGTGCTGGAACGCGATCGTGCTCGCGGCGAGGTCCTGGATGCTCGCGACGCGCAGCTCGGCGCCCTCGGCCAGATGGATCTCCAGCGAGCCGGTGAAGAGCGACTGGCCGCCATCCGCGGGCTCGGCAGCGACGAGTGACGGGGTGAGCTCTTCCACGATGCTCGCGGACGCGCCCGCGCCCAGGTCCACGATCGTCCGGGTCAGGGAGGCGCGGCCTGCCTCGCCCGCCTGCCACTGGATGACGATGGGGCGGTCGGCACGAACGCCCGCCGGCACATGGACGACGACGCCCTGGTTCCAGCCGGCGCGGGTCATCTGGGCGAGCTTGTCGTCGAGCGGGAGCGATGACTCGTCGGCAAGGAGACGGCGGGCCAGCTCCGGGTCGCGGGCGAGCAGTCCGTCGAGGGTGTCGAGGATCACCCCGGCGTCCGCCAGCGAGGCGTCGAGCCGGAGGGTGACGACGCGGTCCTCGCGGATCGCCGCCAGGCCCGCCGTCCCGTCCGGCAGCGCCTCGCCGGCCGTGCCCGCAGTCGTTCCACGGCTCCGCCGCGGCTCGACCTCGGCGAGATCGGCCGCGCGCAGGTCGATGTACGTCGTGTAGAGCTGGTTTGTCTCGACCGGCAGGCTGGCGTAGCGCTCGAACGCGGCCCGGCGATCGGCGCCGAGCCAGTCCGGTTCCGTCGCACCATGGCGCGCGACATCCGCCTCATCGAGGCGGAAGGTCAGCTCATGCAATCCGCGGCGGGGCGCGCGGGCGGGGCGGGGTGCGGGCGCGTCGGTCGGGGCCGCGGCCGCGGTGGCGGTCGCGTCCGTCACCCGAGCGACCCCTCCATCTCGAGCTTCACGAGCCGGTTGAACTCGATCGCGTACTCCATCGGGAGCTCCTTGGTGAACACCTCGAGGAAGCCCTGGACGATCAGGTTCGTCGCCTCGTTCTCGGTCAGGCCGCGGCTCATCAGGTAGAAGACCTGGTCCGCGCTGACCTTTCCGACGGTGGCCTCGTGGGTCATCGTCGTGTCGTCTTCCTGGATGTCGATGTAGGGGTAGGTGTCGCTCCGGCTGATGTCGTCGAGCATCAGCGCGTCGCAGCGGACGCTGGCGACGACGTTCGTGGCGCCCGGGCTGACCTTCAGGTGGCCGCGGTAGGTTGCCCGGCCGCCGTCCTTCGAGACGGACTTCGAGACGATCCGCGAGCGCGTGTTCGGCGCCAGGTGGATCGCCTTGGCACCCGTGTCCTGGTGCTGGCCCTTGCCGGCGACGGCCACCGAGATGATGTCGGCGGTCGCGTTCTCGCCGCGCAGATAGATCGACGGGTACTTCACGGTCTTGCGGCTGCCCGTGTTCGCGTCGATCCACTCGACCGTCGCGTTCTCGTAGGCGTGAGCCCGCTTCGTGACGAGGTTGTAGACGTCGTTCGACCAGTTCTGGATCGTCGTGTAGCGGACCTGCGAGCCCGGCAGCGCGACGACCTCGACGACGGCCACGTGGAGCGAATCGGTCGCGTAGATGGGGGCCGTGCAGCCCTCGATGTAGTGGACCTTGGCGCCTTCGTCGACGACGATCAGCGTCCGCTCGAACTGGCCGGTGTTCTCGCCGTTGATCCGGAAGTAGGCCTGGAGGGGCAGCGGCACCTCGACGCCCTTGGGGACGTAGACGAAGGACCCGCCCGACCAGACCGCCCCGTTCAGCGCGCTGAACTTGTTGTCCTCGGCCGGCACGACCGTCCCGAAGTGCTTCCGGAAGATCTCGGGGTACTCCACGAGCGCCTGGTCGGTGCCCATGAAGACGACGCCGAGCTTGGAGAGCTCTTCCTTGACCGAGTGGTAGACGACCTCGGAGTCGTACTGGGCGCCGACGCCGGCGAGGAACTTCCGCTCGGCCTCGGGGATCCCGAGCCGCTCGAACGTCGCCTTGATCTGGTCGGGAACGTCGTCCCACGACTTCTCTTCGCGCTCGGACGGCTTGCGGTAGTAGACGATCTTGTCGAAGTCGATCCGGTCGAGCCCGTCGGTCCAGGTCGGCATCGGCCGCTTCTGGAAGTGATCGAAGGACCGCAGCCGGTAGTTGAGCATCCACTCCGGCTCGTTCTTGAACCGGCTGATCTCCTCGACGGTCTGGCGGGTCAGGCCCCGCTTCGTCTCGGCGAGATAGACGATGTCGTCATGGAACGCGAACTGTTCGCGCTGGTCGGCGACGAGGTCGCGCGTCGCGGTCATGAGCTCTCCGGCTGCTGGAAGTGCGCCCGTTTGGGGCGCGGCGCGAGCATCCGCTCGTGAGGTTCCGTAATCCCGAGTGACATTATCGGAATTAACGCTCCGAGCGTCAACGAGGCCCGATCCGGCCTCCTGCGGTGGCGACGGACGGCGCGCGGCGAGCAACGGGCCGGGGCCGGGGACACCGAGGACGCTGCGCACCGGAACCCCGCCGCGATGTCGCCGTGGTTGACCAGGCGCGTAGGATCGCGCCAACACCGGGGCTGGAGGGCGAGCGGATGGACGAGGTGGTCGGCGAGGCGGTCCCGATGGGCCGGACCTGTGCCTGGTGCTCCCACGCGGCGCCGGTCGAGGCGACGACGTGTCCATCGTGCGGGGCTGCGATGGCCCAGCGCGAGACGATCGGCGACCTCGTCATCCCGGGCGTCACGGATGTCCGGCCCGACCTGATCGACGCCGACGGACGGCCACTCCACATCCCGGGCGCCAGCAACGCCCAGGGAATGGCGAGCGGTGCGATCGTCGGGGCGATGATCGGCGGACCGGTCGGCCTCGCGGCGATCGGCGGCATGGCGGTCGTGGGCGCGGCCGAGTACGCCGCGGCCTCGCGCCGGTCGGGCGAGTCCGCCAGCCTCGAGGACCTCGGCCGGCCCACGGAGTTCGCCACGAACGTCGCCGAGCGGCTCGATCGCGATGGCGAGCCCGCGGTCGTTCCCGTCATGGAGACGCCTCCGAGCGCGCCGACGCCCGATCCCTGGCGGGATCTGCCCGGCTGATCCCGCGATTCGGCCGGGCGATCAGCCCACGCCGCGCGTGTCGAGGACCCGGCTCCAGCGGAAGACCCGCACGGCCAGCAGCACGCCGAACGCGGCAAGGACGAGGATCGCCGCGGCCGCGATCGAGGCGTCGAGCGAACCCGCCTGGAACTCCGCGTAGACGACGAGCGGCAGCGTCTGCGTCCGGCCTTCGACGTTGCCCGCGAACATGATCGTCGCCCCGAACTCGCCGAGCGAGCGCGCCCAGGCCATGACGATGCCGGCGGCGAGCGCGCTGCTCGCGAGCGGGACGGTGATCCTCCGGAAGAGCGCCCCCTCGCTGGCCCCGTCGACGCGGGCAGCGTCCTCGAGGTCGCGCTCGATCGAGGCGATGCCCGTCCGCGCGGAACGGATGAACAGCGGCGCGGAGACGAACGTCTGGGCGAGCACCACCGCAATCGTCGTGAACGGGATCGCGAGGCCGAGCGGATCGAGTGCGCCGCCGAGGAAGCCCCGCCGGCCGAACACCAGGAGCAGGGCGAGTCCGGCGACCGAGGGCGGCAGGACGATCGGCAGATCGATGACCGCCTCGAGCCAGCCCTTGCCACGGAACGACCGCCGAGCCAGGACCCAGGCGAGCGGCAAGCCGAAGGCGACGGTCAGGCTGAGACTGACAGCCGTCGTCAGCAGGCTCAGGACCAGGCCGTCGAGCACGACGCGTGCCGTCAGCGCCGCGGCCAGCGAGCCGTCCAGGACGGCGCGCACGACCAGGCCCACGACCGGCAACGCCAGGAACGCGGCGATCAGTCCCGCAAGGGCCGCGACCGAACGCTCCCCCCAGGGCGATCGGTCGCGATGGGTCGTGGTGCGAATGGTCGCGGTGCTCGCCGGGCTCCCGGCTGGCCGCGCGTCCGGCTCCATCATGCCGGGGGCAGGAACCCGAACGCCGCCAGGATCGACTGGCCGGCGGGACCGGCGAACCAGTCGAGGAACGCCTCCGCGGCGCCTCCGTTCTTCGAGGCCTTGACGACGACGCCGGCGTAGGTCGCGGCGACGTTCGCCGAGTCGGGAATGTCGACGGTCGAGACCTTCGAGGACGCCCTGGCATCGGTCACGTACACGACCCCGGCGTCCCCCTCGCCGAGCTCGACCTTGGCGATGACCGCCTTGACGTTGTCCTCCTTCGAGACGACGTTCGCCCCGACCCTCGCGGCGAAGTCGGCGGGGTAGCCGGGCGTCCTGGCGAGCTGGTCCAGGAGCTGCCGCGCGTACGTCGTGATCGGGACCTCGTCACCGGCGGCCACGACCTTCACCCCGCTCCTGGCGAGATCCAGCGGGGACCGGATCCCGGCGGCGTTGGCCGTCGGAACGACGATCGTCAGCTGGTTTGCGGCGAACGTCACCGGATCGCCGGCCGCAAGTCCCGCGTCAACGAGCTTCTTCGGATTGGTCGTGTCGGCCGACAGGAAGACGTCGGCGGGGGCGCCCAGCTCGATCTGCATCTCGAGCGCCGCCGACGAATCGGTCGAGATCGTCACGGTGCTGCCCGGGTGCGCCGCCTCGTACGCGGGCTTCGCCTGGTCGAGCGGGCCCTTCAGGGATGCGGCGCCGTAGATCGTGAGGGCGGCGCCGGACGTGAGGGCCGTCGAGCCTGAGCTCGAGCCGCCAGCCGCCCCCGAGCACGCACCGAAGGCGAGCAGCGCGAGACCGGTCAGGATCGTGGAACCGGCTCGGACCAACGCGAAGAACTCCCTGGGTCATCCGGTCGAATACCCAGGAAGCATGGCCGATGGAGATCGATTTGTCTAATGATCGGCTCGATCACGCCGGGAGATCGCACACCGATGGGAGCTCGCCCTCGCGGATGGCACGAACCCCGATCCACATGGGCCGACAATAGGACGGAGCTGGGCGCCGCCGTCAGCCGCCGGCCGATCGAAGGAGGGCGCCGTGGCGCATCAGATGAGCAGCGGACATCGCCATCGCAGCACGCATCCCGTCAACGTGAAGCTGGTCGACAACGCGCCGCTCGGCGCCCGTGTCGCCGACCGGGTGACGGGCTATCTGGGCAGCTGGCGGTTCCTGATCATCCAGACGATCGTCGTCAGCGCCTGGCTGCTGGGCAACGCCTGGCTCCTGACGCGACCGTTCGATCCGTACCCGTTCATCCTCCTGAATCTCGCGTTCTCGACCCAGGCCGCATATGCCGCGCCGCTGATCCTCCTCGCCGGCAATCGGGCGGCCCTCCGCGACCGTCTCACGCTCGAGCACGCCGCGGCCGAAGCCGACATCGAAGAGGCCCAGAACCGCCAGCTCCTCGACGGCAACACCGAGATCCTCAAGCGCGTGGAGGGGCTGGAACGGCGGATCCTCGACCTGGAGACGTCGATCCTCGCCGCGATCGAACGCGGGCCCGGCACGGGACCGGCACGCCCGACGGAGGCCGGCGGCCGCGAGGGATGACCCGCCCGTCCGGCGCGGCGACGGCCGACGAACGACCCCGGCCGGGTCCCGGTCGGGGTCGTTGGAAGCGGCGGCGACGGGCCGGATCAGGCCTCGCCGGCGTGGACCCCCTTGGAGCCGTTGGCGGCGGCCTTGACGGCCTTCGCGCCATTGCCCGCGGCGACGGTCTGGCCGAGGTCGCTGAAGGTCTCCGGCCAGGTCTCGGCCTCCACGGACGGCCGGCTCTCGTTCGACTCCGGCAGGAGCGACTCCAGGCGATCCTCGGCGTCGGTGTCGTAGTCCGTGCCGCCCATCCGGGCGCGCAGTCGATCGGCCGTCTCCCGGACGCGGAGCATCGCCGTCGGCGACGTGATCAGCCACCAGGCGGCCGCGACGAGCGAGCCGATGGCCAGAACGGCCGCGATCGGCAGGATCGGGTTCGAGCGGCGCCGGCGCGGGAGCCGGTCCTCGATGGCCTTGGGGAGCTCGACCTTGGACAGGTCGACCTTCGAGAGGTCCACCTCGGGCAGCTCGATCTTCCCGGGCAGGCGGTCATTGATCGCGGCCTGGATGTCCTGGCGATTCATGTCGCGCAGGCCGTCCGGCAGCTTGACCTCGGGCAGATGGATCTCGGGCAGGGTGATCTCGGGCATGGCACGTCTCCGTTCGCTGCGTGACGACACCCTGCCCAACGGTTCGTGTCGGGCCGACACACGGCGCGGACGCGGGGCTTGCAGGTGCATCGCACCCGTCCGGCGCGGGTCGGAACGCACCCCGGGCGAGCGCCGGGACCGGTCCGCGGTCGACCGCTACGATGCGCCGATGGCCATCCGCCAGAGTGCCGGGATCCTGTTGTTCCGCCGCCCCCCGGGTCGCGCGCCGGAGCTGCTCCTCGCCCATCCGGGTGGACCGTTCTTCGCCAAGCGCGACGACGGCCACTGGTCGATCCCGAAGGGCGAGCCTGACGGCGCCGAGAGTGACCTGCTCGAAGTCGCGCGGCGCGAGTTCGCGGAGGAGACCGGTCACCCATCGCCGGCGGGCCTGGCGGACGGATCGCCGCCGATCGAGCTCGGGACGATCACCCAGAAGGGCGGCAAGATCGTCCATGCCTGGGCCGTCGAAGGCGACCTCGATCCGGCGGTCGCCGTGTCCAACGAGTTCGAGATGGAGTGGCCGCCGCGGAGCGGTCGCCGTCAGGCCTTCGCCGAGATCGACCGGGTCGAGTGGTTCGCACCGGACGAGGCTCGGCGCCGCTTGAAGCCCACCCAGGTCCCCTTCGTCGATCGGCTGCTCGAGCGTCTCGACGATCGCGCCTGACCGCGATCCATGACAGGACCTGACGCGAACCCCGGCGACGATCCGTCCATGCCGACGACCACCCTCCCACGAGCCGGCTCGCGCGCGCCCGCGCCCAGTCGAGCCGCCGCCCGTCGTCCACGACCGGCCGCGTCGCCCACGACCTCGGCCGCAGGCGCGACAGAGCCCCGCCGGATCTCTGCCGACGTGGCCCGGCGCTACCTCGTCCTCCACCACCTGCTCGCCCCGCCGCGCTCCCTGCCGGCCGGGCCCGACGGGATCCGCGCCGTGTTCGACCGCCTCGGCTCGATCCAGTTCGACCCGATCGAGATCGCGGGGCGCAACCACGACCTCGTCCTGCTGGCGCGCGTGGCCGGCTACCGCCGCGAGCAGACCGACGGCCTGCTCTATGACGAGCGTTGGCTGTTCGAGACCTACAACAAGGGCCTGTCGCTCGTCCCGACCGCGGACCTGCCGTGGTACCGGGTCAACTGGGACCGCGGGCGACAGTCCCACGCCGAGGGCACGTTCAGCGAGCATGCACCGCTCGTCGACGAGCTCCTGGAGCGGATCCGGATGACGGGACCGATGTCCGCGGTGGACGTCGAGCCGCGAGCCGCGATCGACTGGTATTGGCGGCCCACGAACCCGGTCCGGGCGATCCTCGAGGCGCTGGCCGAGGCGGGCATCCTGGGCCTCGCCCGGCGCGACGGCAACCGCCGGATCTACGAACTGGCGGAGCGCCTCTTTCCGGCGGAGCTCCTCGCCCGGACCGAGTCCCCGCGCGATTCGTTCCGCCACAAGCTGCGCTCCCGCTACCGCGCCCACGGCCTGCTGGGGACGCGCGGGACCCAGGAGCTCTGGATCGGGACGGCGCCCTGGCGTGCGCTCGGGCTGGAGGACGGGCTGCCCCTGAAGTCGGCGGCTCGCAAGATCCTCCACGCCGAGCTCGTGGCATCGGGCGATCTGGTTCCCGTCGACGTCGACGGCGTCAAGGGGACACGCTACGTCCCGGTCGAGGATCTCGACCGGCTCGACCGCGCCCAGCGCGAGGTCGCGGCGCGCTGGTCACCCGGCGGGGAGGCGCCGGGCGTCGCGTTCCTCGCCCCACTCGATCCGCTCGTGTGGGATCGCGAGCTGCTGCGCTCCCTGTTCGGCTTCGATTACCTGTGGGAGGTGTACGTGCCGGCGCCGAAGCGGCGTTGGGGGTACTACGTCCTCCCGATCCTCTTCGGCGATCGCCTGGTGGGCCGGATCGAGCCACGGATCGAGCGCCGCACCGACACCCTCCGGATCGCGGGGCTGTGGTGGGAGGACGGATTCGATCCGCTCGCGGCGCCGGGCTTCGTCGACCGGTTGGCGGCGGCGCTCGAGGCGCATCGCGCGTTCGGTGGGGTCGGGCGGATCGCGTGGCCGCGCGCCACGCGCCACCGGGAGCTGGGCCGGCGCCTCCGCGCGGCGCGCTGAGGCGGCGGCGTCAGCGCATGTCGACGACGCGGATCACGGCGGCACCCCGGTTGCCGCGCTTGTCCTTCGCCGAGATCCTGATCTCGTAGCGATGGCCCTTGCGCACGGTGACGTAGCGGTAGCGCAAGGTCGTGGACGTCGTGATCGTCGACCAGGCCCCGCCATCGACGCGGACGGCGACCGCGAAGTTCGAGAGGCCGGCCGTCAGGACCTGGAGGCGCGGGTCAGAGCCGCTCCACGTGACCTTGACGGTCCGCGTCGTGCTGGTCTTCCACGGGTAGAACGTGGTCCCGCCGAGCTTCGTCGTGGCGCCGGTCCGATCGGGGCCCTTGAGGTAGACCGCGGTCCAGAGCTTCTTGCCCGTCGCCGGATCGATCGCCAACCCGACGCCGACGTAGTTGTAGTCGGCCGAGGTGATGATCGCCTTGTGGCCGGGCGAGCCCATCCACTGGCGGTTCGCAGCGGACACGGTGGAGTCCATCGGGTAGTTGTTCCACGCGATGATCTCGCCGGCGTTGTACCAGGTGATGCCCGCGCCGTTCAGGATGTCGAAGACGTTCCGCCCGTCCGGCTGGGTGTGGCTGAAGTAGGCCTTGGCGACCATATCGTCCGAGCGCGCCCGCGCGATCGCCATCAGCCGCGGATCGACGCGGACCCGGACGAGTCCCGCCGCGTCGCGATCCTGGTTGAGGGCCGTCACCATCGCCGACTCGGCGGCGGTCAGGGTCGCCGCGTCGACCGGATCGGCCGCCCGAAGGCCGGCCGGAGCGGCGATCGAGGCGATGCCGACGGCGGTGAGGAGGAGGGACGCGAAGCGTCGACGACCGGGCGCGCGGAGGACGGATGACATGCCCCAACGATCGGGCGAAGCTCTCGCCTGGGGTATGGGTGAGCCGTCCCGAACGGCCCGGGCGATTGGTACGCCCGAGCATCTACGGGATCGGGGGGAGGCCATCCCACCGCTCCCACCCGGACCCTCGACGACCGCACCGGACCGGATCGCCGCGGTGTGGGACCATCGGGTGAGCCGGCGGGCCCAGAGCCGACGGATGGAGGTGCGAGCGATGGCGACGATCCGCCGTGCAACGGCGACATGGAGCGGCGACCTGCCGTCGGGCAAGGGCTCGGTCACCGCGGCGACCACCGGGATCTTCCGCGATCAGCCGACGACCTGGGCGGCGCGGACCGGTGAGCCGGAAGGGGTGACGTCGCCGGAGGAGCTGCTGGCCGCCGCCCATGCCGCGTGCTTCTCGATGGCCTGCTCGAACATCCTGGCGAAGGCCGGCACGCCGCCGACCCGCCTGGACGTCGAGGTCTCGATCCAGGCGGACCGGCTCGAGGCGGGGTTCACCGTCACGAACGCCGACATCGTCGTCCGCGCCACCGTCCCGGGGGCGACCCAGGCGTCGTTCGCGGCAGCGGCGAACGAGGCGAAAGATGGCTGTCCGATCTCGCGCGCCCTCAAGGGCAACGTCGCGATGACCGTCCAGGCGACGCTCGAGGGCTGACGCCCGCGCCCGACCCGCCGCCGGGTCAGCCGATCGCGAGCAGCCGCCGCGGGTTGTCGACGGTGATCGTCCGGATCTCGGCGTCGGACACGCCGGCCGCTCTCAAGCGGGGCAGGAACGCCTCGGCGAGGTACGTGTAGCCGTTGCCGCCGTAGCGCTTCAGCTGGCTGTCGTGGCAGACGTCCTGCGAGAGCAGGATCCGCTCGACATGGCCGCGGGCCAGGAGCTCGCGCAGGTTGTCGACGATCCGGCCCTCGCCGTGGCGCTCGAGCGGGGTGAAGCTCATGCCGAGGAAGTCGAACTCGAGGGTCGCCCCGCGTTCGACGATCGCCAGGTGGTACGCCAGCGACGGGTTCGAGTCGGCGTGGCCGATCACGACCCGGGTCAGATCGGCGCCCTCGGCCTCGAACGCCTGCAGCTGATCGAGCCCGACGGTCGACTGGACCGCGTGGGTCGTGATCGCCAGTCCGGTCCGCCGGGCGGCGCGGGCCGCGGCGCGGTGGACCCGCTCCTCCTGGGCCGAGAGCCACGGCTTGTCGGTCCCGATCTCGCCGATGATCCCGGCCCGGATCCCGGTCTCGCCGACCCCGACCATCGCATCGCGGACGATCACCTCGGCAAGGGCATCCACCGAGCGGCGGTCGATCAACGCCTCGGGCGGGTAGTGCGCGCCGCGGTACCAGCCCGAGCCCATGATCAGATGGAGCCCGGTCGCCCGCGCCAGGCCGGCCAGCCAGCCCGGATCCCGGCCCACGCCGTCGAGCGTCAGATCGACGACCGCACCGCCGCCTGCGGCCCGGAACGCGCTGAGCTCCTCGACGATCACCGCCTCGTCGCGACGGAGCTCCCAGTAGTCCCAGCGGTTGGGGATGTGCCACAGCGCGATCGCGGTGTGCTCGTGGGGAAGGGTCCAGCCGAGGTCCGCCGGATCGATCGGACCGAGGACGGTCTGGACGTGGCTCATCGCGGCCGAGTCTAAACCGCTCGATCACGCATCACGGGCCGCGTCCCGCTCGCCTGCCGGGTGGGGCTGGTCGCTCGCGATCGCGCGCCGCGGTGCGGCCCCGAAGCAGTTGCAACACGCCCGCCACACGCCTGCGCGATCGGGTCGGACGGCCCTTGCGCGGTTCGGGCCAGACTCGATCATGACCCCCTGCTCGGAAGGAGCGAACGTCCCATGTGCCTGACCTGTGGCTGTGGCGATGCCCACCTCGAGATGGGCGAAGCGAACATCACCTACGAGGACCTGAAGCGGGCCGCCGATTCGAACCAGAAGTCGGTCGCCGAGACGATCCAGATCATGGAGCGGACCGAGGACAAGGACCGCCAGCAGCACTCCCAGGAATACGCGGGCTCCGGCGCCCGCTGATCGGCGGCTGTCGCGTCGATCGACGCTGGACCGCGTTGCCGCCCACGGCGACCAACGCCGTCGCCGGAGCCAGTCGATCAGGACGCGACGCGCCTCGCCCGAACCGATTCGTACGGCGCCGCCTCGGCCGGAGTGATCCGCTCCGGCGCGGCGGCGTCCTTGGCTGCCAGGATCGTCTCGAAGAGGGCGAGGATCCGCCGCTCGTGGTCGGCCCGTCGGTAGGCCGCCCCCTCCTCGGCCGCCTGGATCAGGGTCCCGTCCAGGAGCGCGGCGAGGGCGTGGGCCAGCGACGCCACGTCGAGCCAGGCCGGCAGCTCATCCCGGATCACCCCCTCCTGGAGCACGAGCACGATCGCGGTGATCGTCTCGTGCCGGCGGTGGAGGAGCATCTGGCGGATGGCCGGGTCCGTCTCGACCTCGGCCCACGCCTGGAGCAGCAGGAACCCCGAGCCGCCGTCGCTCTGCTCCACCGCGAGGTTGTCGAACCAGTAGCCGACCGCGGCCGCGATCCGGTCGCGGTAGTCCGTGACGCCCGCCAGCCGTTCACCGAGCTGGGCCAGCTCCTGGTCCGTGATCAGGTCGCAGCCGGCGAGGATCAGGTCGGACTTGCTCTTGAAGTAGGTGTAGATGGCGCCGACGGAGAGGCCCGACGCCCGGACGATGTCCTGCATCGTGGCGCGGTGGAAGCCGCGTTCGGCGAACACGCCGAGCGACGCCCGGACGATCCGGCCGCGGACCTCCTGCTCGTGGGCCTGGCTGACTCGCGGCATCGATGCTCCTGGAGAACGGTTGCTCCCTTAGCCTAGACCGCCCGCTCGCGAACAACAAGCCTTGACAAAACGAATGCTCATTCTCTATCGTCGCCGGGCTGCAACGGGCCAACCACGAAAAGCCACCGATCCAGGGGTCTCCTCCATGGTCTTCTCGCGCTGGGGTGCGTTCGTCTACCGCTTCCGCAAGCCGATCGCCCTGATCACCGTCGTCCTCGCCATCGGCGCCGGGAGCCTCGCCTCAAAGGTGACCGATTCGCTGTCCTCCGGCGGTTGGATCGACCCGCACTCCGAGTCGGCCGCCGTCGCGGGCCGTCTCGCCGGCGCGTTCGGGGCGGGCCGCGGCTCGATCGTTGCGCTGTTCCAGGGCGACGCAGCCAGCGACGCCCGGAGTGCCGCCTTCCAGGGCCAGGTCGCGACGTCTCTCGCCCGGCTCGTCGCCGATCCGATCACCGACGGCGTCGTGGGCTTCGCCCAGACCCAGGATGGCCGGTTCATCAGCACCGACGGGCACTCCGCCTACGCGGTGGTCCGCCTCACGATCACCGACGAGCAGTCGGCGAACGAGATGCCGACGATCCGCGGCTTGATCGATCAGCCGACCGGCTTGACGCTCAGCCTCGCCGGCGTCGGCCCGTTCACCGAGGACCAGGCGCGCCAGTCCGAGAAGGAGCTGGTCCAGGCCGAGACGGTCTCGGGGCCGTTCGCGCTGCTGATCCTGCTCGCGGTCTTCGCCTCACTGATCGCGGCGGGGCTGCCGCTGCTCGTCGCCGCCCTCGCGATCCCCACCACCCTCGCCGGCGTCTACCTCGTCGCCCAGACCACGGAGCTCTCGATCTACGTCCAGAACGTGGCGACGATGCTCGGCCTGGCCCTGGCGATCGACTACTCGCTGTTCATGGTCAGCCGCTTCCGCGAGGAGCTGCGCCGCGGCCGGACCGTCGCCCAGGCCGTGGAGATCACGGTCGCCACGAGCGGCAAGGCCGTCGCGTTCTCGGGGCTGGCCGTCGCGATCGGGCTGTCCGGTCTGCTCCTGTTCACGCCCGCCGCGCTCCGCTCGTTCGGGATCGGCGGCTCGATCGTCGTCGCCTCCTCGGTCTTCTACGCGCTGACGTTCCTGCCGGCGGCGCTCGGCATGCTGGGACACCGCGTCAACGCGCTCAGCCTGGGAGGCCTGTTCCATGCGATCGGCCGGCGTCTCGGGCGCGGCCCGGCGAGCGGCGCGATCGGGGCGAGCCCTCGGGCGTCGCGCTGGGCCGGCGTCGCCCACGCCGTCATGGCGCGCCCGCTGGCGTTCCTCGTCCCGGCCGTCGCCTTCCTGCTGCTGACCGGCACCCCGTTCCTGCGACTGAGCCAGGGGATCCCGAATGCGGCGACACTGCCGGCCGGGCTCGAGAGCCGCGACGCGGCCGTGGCCCTGGCGAACGACTTCCAGAAGGGCGAAACGTCCCCGATCGCGATCCTCGCCACGGTGGAGGGCAATCCGCTCAGCGCGGCCAACATCGCCCGGCTGACGGACTTCGCCCGGGCGGTCGACGCCGTTGACGGCATCGATCGGGTCGAGGGCCCGTTCGGGTTGCCCGATCCCCAGACCGGCCAGCCGATGACCGCCGACCAGCTCGTGGCGTTCTTCGCCGCGCCGGCCGGCCACCTCCCGCCCCAGCTCGCCGCCGCACGGGAGCAGCTGACGGACGCCTATGTCCGCGGCTCGACCGTGCGGTTCGATGCGATCAGCCCGCTCGATCCGGTCAGCCCGGCCGGTGGCGCGGTGATCCCGGCCGTCCGGGCCGTCCACGTTGACGGGGTGACGAGCCAGACGGGCGGCCTCGCCGCCGAAGGCCACGATTTCATGGTCAGCCAGGGGAACACCGTGCCCCTCGCGGTGACGGTCACGCTCCTGGCCAGCGCGGTGATCCTCTTCCTGCTGTTCGGCTCGGTCGTCATCCCGTTGAAGGCTGTCCTGATGACGCTCCTGTCGATCACGGCCAGCTTCGGCGCCCTCGTCTGGATCTTCCAGGAGGGCAACCTGAGCGACGTCCTCGGCTTCACCTCGCCCGGGTTCACCGTCGCGGGCAACCCCATCATCATGTTCAGCGTCCTCTTCGGCCTGTCGATGGACTACGAGGTCCTGCTCCTGTCGCGGATCCAGGAGGCCTACCGGCGAACCGGCGACAACCGCGCCTCGGTGGCCGAGGGCCTGTCGCGCACCGCCGGGGTGATCACCGGGGCGGCCCTGATCATGGTCACCGTCTTCTCCGCCTTCGCCCTCGCCCAGTCGATCACGATCAAGAGCATCGGGGTCGGGATGGCGATCGCGGTCCTGATCGACGCGACGATCATCCGGGTCCTCCTCGTTCCCGCCGCGATGCGCCTGCTCGGGCGCTGGAACTGGTGGGCGCCCGGGCCGCTGGGGCGGTTCGCGGACCGTCTCGGGTTCAGCCACGCCGAGGACGAGCCCGAGCCATCCGCGATCGGCGAGGACGGCACCGAGCCGGTCGATCGGCGACCAGCTGCCGGGTTGGCCGGGTCGTAGACTTCGGCTCGCCAGCGACCGCGCCCCGGCGGCAGCCGGGGCGCCGACGGCACGGGCGAGGGAGCGAGCATTCGATGACCGATCGACGGGTGGCGGACGGGCCGGCCGTCCGGACATGGGCGTGGCGCTGGGGTCCCGACGAGGAGCGACGCCCGGGCCTGCCCTGGATCGGGATCTTCCTCGTCGTGTTCGGCGGGCTGCTGCTGGTCGAGAACACCCTGCCCAGCTACCGCCGCCTCGGCGACGTCGCCGTCCTCGCGGCGGGCGTGGCGTCGCTCGTCGCGTGGATCCTGCGGCGGAGCACGATCGCCCTCTACGCCGGCGCGTTCCTGACCGCGGTCGCCGCCCCCGGCACGATCGAGGCGCTCGGGCTCGAGCTGGGTCCAGGGTGGGGCACCCTGTGCTTCGGGCTGGCGTTCCTGTTCGTCGCGGCGATCCGCTGGGCCCAGCACGGCGGCGCCGGCTGGCAGGCGCTGTACGGCGCGATCCTCGCCCTGATCGCCCTGACGGAGATCCTCCAGCCGGATCTGGCCGGGATCGGCCTTCCGCTCGTCCTGGTCGGGATCGGCCTGCTCCTGCTCCTGCGGGGTGGCCGGACGGGCTAGCGCGGCGGGCTGCCGGCGGTCCGCTGGGCGGCCTCAGCCGTAGGAGACGCGCGCGAGTCCCAGCCCATCGGACGTCGCCGCGTCGGGCCCGTCGGTCGGGTCGTCGGTCGAGTGGGTCGCGGGTTCTTCGGGGCCGGTCTCGTCCGCCCGGATCCGGATCGTCGTGCCGGGCATGTCCGGCTCTGCGGGCACGATCGCCGTCCCGATCAGCTCGCCGAAGAGGTCCACGATCTGGGGGTCGAACTGGCTGCCCTTGTGGCTGACGATCTCGTCCCAGGCGAGGTCGAGCGGGATCGCCCGGCGGTACGGTCGATCGGTCGTCTGGGCACTCAGGGCGTCCGCGACGGAGATGATCCGGGCGCCGACCGGGATCGCATCGCGGGCGAGGCGGGCCGGATAGCCGCGGCCGTCGAACCGCTCGTGGTGGTGGCGGACGATCGCGGCGATCTCGCCCATCGCCTGGTGGGTCGAGACGATGTCGCCGCCGATGTCGGCGTGGCGCTGCATCTCGGTGTATTCCTCGTCCGTCAGCGGTCCGGGCTTCAGCAGGATCCGGTCCGCGATCGCGATCTTGCCGACGTCGTGGAGGAAGCCCCCGATCCGGATCGACGTCCGGGCGAGCTCGGACAGCCCCATCAACGCCGCGACCCGCTCGCCCATCCAGCCGAGCTGCTGGCAGTGCTCGCCGGTCTCGAGGTCACGGGCCTCGATCGCCGCGGTCAGGGCCAGGGCGACGCCGTCCAGGATCGGGGTCACGACCCGATACCGGAGCGCGTCCTGGCGCATCCGCGCACGGCCGAGGGCGGCCTGGATCTCGGCCTGGAATTCCTCGCCCGTGAAGGGCTTCATCAGCATCCCGGAGGCCCCGTCATGGAGGGCCCGGATCGCGTTGTCGAGCGAGGCATTGCCCGTCGCCACGATGACCGGCACCTCGGGGTCGCGGGCCCGGACCTCGGCCAGGAACGCGTGACCATCCATGCCCGGCATGCGGATGTCGGTGACGATCAGGTCGAAGCGCTCCGCCTCGAACACCTGGAGCGCCTCGAGCGGTCCCGGTGCGGTCGTCACCGCGACGCCGAGGCGTTCGAGGAGGCGCGTCATCAGGCGCAAGACGATCGGCTCATCGTCGACGCACAGGATGCGGACGGCGGTCGCGCCGACCCCGAGCCGCCCCGATGTGCGATGCGTCAACGGTTCTGCTCCCTGTGGACCTGCGAGCCCTCGCTCGAGGCCGGCAATCGGA
>DASSHB010000038.1:0-21202 GCA_035693125.1 Candidatus Limnocylindrales bacterium
CAGTTCGAGGGGCAGACGAAGACCAAGCTCGGCAACTCGGAAGTGGAGTCGGCGGTGAAGACGGTCGTCAACGAGTGGCTGGCCGCGTACCTCGAGGAGCACCCGCGCACGGCGAACACCGTGATCGACAAGGCCATGTCGGCGGCCCGGGCACGGGAGGCGGCCCGCAAGGCGCGCGACCTCACCCGGAAGAAGTCGGGGCTGGACATCGGCAACCTGCCGGGCAAGCTCGCCGACTGCTCGCTGGTGGACCCCGCGATGTGCGAACTCTACCTCGTCGAGGGCGACTCGGCGGGCGGATCGGCGAAGCAGGGCCGGGATCGGCGCTTCCAGGCCATCCTGCCGCTCCGTGGCAAGCTCCTGAACGTCGAGAAGGCCCGCCTGGACAAGGTCGTCGGCAGCGAGAACGTGCGCCCGCTGATCATCGCCCTGGGCGCGGGGATCGAGGGGATCGGCGACAGCTTCGACATCGCCAAGCTGCGCTACCACCGGATCATCATCATGACCGACGCCGACGTGGATGGCGCCCACATCCGGACCCTGCTGCTGACGTTCTTCTACCGGTTCATGCCGCAGGTCATCGAGAACGGCTACCTCTACATCGCCCAGCCGCCGCTCTACCGCGTCTCCACCGGCAAGGTCACGCGCTACGCCGGCTCCGAGAAGGAGCGCGACCAGATCGTCAAGGAGCTCGACCGCAAGAACGTCTCGGTTCAGCGCTTCAAGGGCCTCGGCGAGATGAACGCCGATCAGCTCTGGGACACCACGATGAACCCGGAGACGCGGACGCTCCTCCGGGCCGAGATCGAGGACGCCGCGATGGCCGACGCGATCTTCACGATGCTGATGGGCGAGAAGGTCGCGCCGCGCAAGCAGTTCATCAACACCGAGGCGCGGAAGGTCCGGAACCTTGACGTCTGAGGCGGCGGTCGGCGCCCGACCCGGCCTGACGGTCGAGGTCGCGCCGCATCGCTGCTTCGCCTGTGGCTCGCTGAACGAGCACGGCCTCCATCTCGAGCTGCACGTCGGCGACGATCGCTGCTGGACCGAGCTCAGCCTGCCCGATCGCTTCCAGGGCTGGGACGGGATCGCCCACGGCGGGATCGTGACCACGATCCTCGACGAGGTGATGGCCTGGTCGCTCGCCGCCACGGACAACTGGGGCGTCACGGCGAAGATGGCCGTGACGTTCAAGCGGCCGGTCAGGCTCGGAGTGCCCATCCATGGCGAGGGCTGGATCACCGCCAGCCGGCGCAGGCTCCAGGAGACGGCGGCCGAGCTCACCGACGCGGCGACGGGCGAGCTCCTGGCCGCGGCCACTGCGACCTACGTCGCAGCGGATGCCGAGCGCAAGGCCCAGCTCCAGGCGCGCTACCGGTTCCGGCTCGTGGCGGACGACCCGCGATGACCATGACCACGGCCAGTCCGATCACCGAGCGGGCCGTCGCGTTCGTCGCCGACCGCAAAGCCGACGCCGAGGACCTGGGCCGGCGGCTCGCCGACGACATCGACGACCCGGATCGGTTCGCCACAACGCTCAGCGAGGGCTTCGCCGATCTCGCGGACCCCGAGTACCACGACGGCAGCCACCTGATCATCCCGACCCTCGGCCGGAGCCACGGCGTCCGCTGGCCGCTCATCCAGGCCGTCAGCCGCGGCTTCCGCGATGCGACCCGGCGCGAGCGGACGAGCACCTGGCTGTTCCTCGCGGATCGCCTCTTCCGGGAGCCGGAGATCGAAGCCCGCTGGTTCGCCTTCGGCCTGCTGGACCGTCTCCTCGACGACGAGCCCGAGCGCGCCTGGCAGCTTCTCCGTCGGGCCGCCCGCGAAGCGACCGACTGGGCGACCGTCGATGCCCTCGCCCATGCCCTGGGCCGGGGGATCCTCAACGAACCGTATCGCTGGGCCGAGCTCGAGCAGCTCGTCTACTCGCCCAGGCCGTGGGAGCGACGGCTCGTTGGCAGCACGATCGCCACGATCCCGTTCGTCGATCGCCGCCGCGGCCGGGCGCCCGAGGTCGCCGAGCACGGCCTGGACCTGATCCGCGACCTGATCGGCGACGCCGCGCCGGACGTCCAGAAGGCCCTCTCGTGGGCGCTCCGGTCGTTGACGATCGTCGATCGCCCGGCCGTCGCGCGGTTCCTCGCCGCGGAGGCCCGGACCGCCGCCGCGACCGCCGATGGCCACCGAGCGTGGGTGATCCGTGACGCTCTCTCCAAGGTCGAGGAACCCGACGCCCACGCGATCCGAGAGCGGCTCGGGTCGATCCGCCGCCGCGCCGGCGCACCGCCGACCTCTCGTGCGGCCGACACGGCCGCACGCTTCGGACAGGGCCTTCTCGGTGGCCCCGTAGAGGAGCCGCCTCTCAGATGAGTAGTACCACACGAACGTTCGTTAGGAGCCTGCGACCGTGACCGACGATCTCGGCGACATCCGCTCGATCCGGATCGAGGACGAGATGCGGGGGAGCTACCTCGACTACGCGATGAGCGTGATCGTGGCCCGTGCCCTGCCGGACGTCCGTGACGGCCTGAAGCCGGTCCACCGCCGGATCCTCTACACGATGGGCGAGATGGGGCTGTCGGCCACCAGCTCGTACCGGAAGTGCGCCGCGATCGTCGGCGAGGTGATGGGCAAGTACCACCCCCACGGCGATGTCGCCCTGTACGACGCCCTGGTCCGGCTCGCCCAGGACTTCTCGATGCGCTATCCGCTCGTCGACGGCCAGGGCAACTTCGGCTCGGTCGACGGCGACGGCGCGGCGGCGATGCGCTACACGGAGGCGCGCCTCACCGCGATCGCCGCCGAGATGCTCGACGACATCGACAAGGAGACCGTCGACTACGAGGACAACTACGACGGAACCCAGAAGCAGCCGACCGTCCTCCCGGCGAAGCTCCCCAACCTCCTCGTCAACGGCTCGAGCGGGATCGCGGTCGGGATGGCGACGAACATCCCGCCGCACAACCTGTCCGAGGTCTGCGACGCAACGGTCGCCTTGATCGACGATCCGGACATCACCTCGGACGAGCTGTGCGAGCACGTCAAGGGACCGGACTTCCCGACCGGCGCGACGATCTACCGCTTCGAGCAGCAGCGCAACCCGATCTCGGGCGAGAACGAGACCGTCGACGCGATCCGCCAGATGTACGCCCACGGCCGTGGCCGGGTCGTGATGCGGGCCCAGGTCGCGTTCGAGGAGGTTCGCGGCGACCGGATGGCGATCATCGTCAGCGAGCTGCCGTACCAGGTGAACAAGGCGGCGCTTCTCGAGAAGATCGCCGATCTCGTGAAGGACAAGCGGATCGACGGGATCAGCGACCTGCGTGACGAGTCGGATCGCGACGGGATGCGGGTCTACATCGAGATCAAGCGCGACGCGAACCCGCACAAGGTCCTGAACAACCTGTTCAAGCACACCCCGATGCAGCTCGCCTTCAACATGAACATGCTGGCCCTCGTCGACGGCCAGCCCCAGACGCTCCCGCTCAAGAGCGTCCTCCAGCACTACGTCGACCATCGCCGCGAGATCGTCCGGCGCCGGACCGAGTTCGACCTGGGCAAGGCGCGCGCCCGGGCCCATATCCTCGAGGGCCTGAAGATCGCCCTCGACAACCTCGACGCGGTGATCCGGACGATCCGCGAGTCGGCGGACGTCGAGGTGGCCCGCACCAACCTGATGTCGCGGTTCGACCTGTCGGAGCTGCAGGCGAACGCGATCCTCGATATGCGCCTTGCCCGGCTTGCCGCCCTCGAGCGGAAGAAGATCGAGGACGAGTACCTCAGCGTCATCCAGCTGATCGCCGAGCTCGAGGACATCCTCGCCAACCCGGCCCGCGTGCTGACGATCATCAAGGACGAGCTGGCCGAGCTGAAGAAGAAGTTCGGCGGCGAGCGCCGGACCCGGGTCGCCGACGACTCGAGCCGAGAGATGACCGACGAGGACCTGATCGCCGACGAGGATGTCGTGATCACGATCAGCGGCCGCGGCTACATCAAGCGCCAGCCGGTCGCGACGTACCGCCGCCAGCATCGCGGCGGCAAGGGAATCATCGGCCACGTCACCCGCGAGGAGGACGCGGTCGAGCACCTGATCGTCGCGAACACCCACGACTGGGCGCTGTTCTTCACGAACCGCGGCCGGGTCTTCAGCGCGAAGGTCCACTCGATCGTCGACGCCAGCCGCCAGGCCAAGGGCACCCCGATCATCAACCTGCCGGGCGTCCAGGTGGAGGCCGGCGAGGTCCCGATGGCCACGATCGTCCTGCCGAACTTCGAGGCCGGGCATTACCTCGTGATGGCGACCCGGCGGGGGATCATCAAGAAGACCCCGCTCGAGCAGTTCGAGCGGGTCCGCTCGACCGGCATCCGGGCGATCACGATCAACGAGGACGACGAGCTCGCCTGGGTCGACGTCTCGAGCGGCGCGGACGACGTGATCATCGCGACGTCGGAGGGCATGCTCGCCCGGTTCGACGAGGACGAGGTCCGGCCGATGGGCCGCGACGCGGCCGGCGTCATCGGGATCCGGCTGCTCAAGCACGAGGGCGACAACGTCGTGGCGATGTCGGTGGTGGAGCCGGAGGCCGACCTCCTCGTCCTCACCGAGACCGGCTACGGCAAGCGCGTCGCCCTGACGGAGTTCCGGCGCAAGCACCGCGGCGGCCAGGGCGTCCGGCTGATCGCCCTCGAAGGCCGCAAGACCGGCTCGGTGGCGGCCGTCCAGCAGGTCACCGACGCCGACGAGGAGCTCCTCCTGATCTCGGCCGGCGGCCAGGTCATCCGGACCGAGACGAACTCGATCAACCGCTACTCCTCCGGCGCCCGGGGTGTGATCGTCATGCGCCTGGCGGAGGGCGATCGAGTCGTGGCGATCGCGGCCTTCCGTTCCGGGCTGGCGGAGCGCGATGGCATCGGCGAGAATGGCGACCCCGAACCGGGCGGGAGCGGCCCGACCTCGGGGAGCGGCGCGTGACGGCGCCGTGAGGACCCTCGACCGGGAGGACGCCGTGTACGCCGACCAGTTCGAGATCTACCACGGCAACTCCAACCCGGACCTTGCCCGGAAGATCGCCCGCTGGCTGGGCACCGAGTGCGGCAAGGCCGAGGTCTTCCAGTTCGCGAACGAGAACATCTTCGTCAAGATCCTGGACAACGTCCGCGAGAAGGACATCTTCCTCGTCCAGCCGACGTGCCATCCCGTCAACCAGTCGATCATGGAGCTCCTGATCATGATCGACGCCTTCAAGCGGGCGTCGGCCGGTCGGATCACCGCGGTCGTGCCGTACTACGCCTATGGCCGGTCCGACAAGAAGGACCAGCCGCGGGTCCCGATCACCGCCCGGCTGGTCGCGGACATGGTCACCGTTGCCGGCGCGGATCGCGTCCTGACGATGGACCTCCACCAGGGCCAGATCCAGGGCTTCTTCAACATCCCGGTCGATGAGCTGACCGCCGTCCATCTCCTGTCGAACTACTTCATCCACAAGCACCTCACCGACGTCGTCGTCGTGACGGACCTGGGCTTCGCGAAGCGCGCCCGGACGTTCGCCGAGCTCCTCGACGCGCCGCTGGCGATCATCGAGAAGCGCCGGATCGGCAACCTGGACCGGGCCGAGCTGATGAATGTCATCGGCGAGGTCCGCGGCAAGCGGGCGATCATCGTCGACGACGAGATCGACACCGCCGGGACGCTGACCGAGATCGTCCGTGCCCTGGAGCGCGAAGGCGTGACCGAGATCTATGCCTGCGCGACCCACGGCGTGCTCTCGGATCCGGCGGTCGACCGGCTTCGTGACGCCAACGTCAAGGAGGTCGTCCTGACCGACTCGGTGCCGCTGCCGGCGGTCAAGCGCCTGTCGAAGATCACGACCCTGTCCGTGGCGCCGTTGATCGGCGAGGCGATCAAGCGGATCCACCGCGGCGAGTCGGTCGGCGCGCTCTTCAGCAGCGAAGTCTCGTTCACCCAGGAGATGCTCCTCTGGGAGGACGGCCAGCAGCGCCGGATGGACACCCGCGACGAGGCAGACACGGATGCCGCTGGCGGCGATCCGGACAACGCGGACGAGGATCGAGTCCTCAGCGCCACACGACAGGGGAACGCATGAGCCTCCAGCTCCACCGACCGGATGGCAAGGGCGGCATCGAGCCGCGGGCCGTCAACGACACGAACTGGCGGCACGGCCTCCAGTCGCGGCGCTGGGGGACTAGCCGCCGCGACGGCCGCCTGCCCGAGCTGAAGAACCCCGAGATGAACCCGACGTCCACCTGGCTGGCCGTCGCGTTCTGGGTGGCGTTGGCGGTCCTCACCTTCGTGCTCCTCGTCATCGGCTACGGATCCGGCATCTGGAGCGCCACGCACTGAGCGAGCCGGCTGGCTGACCGACGGGTCGCGCCCGGCGCGGCTCTCAGACCGCGCTCAGACGGCTTCCTGACCCTCGCCCGATGCGACAACGACGCGCCGTCATCGCCCTCCTCATCGTGGGTCTGTTCGCCCTCGGCGCCGGGGCCGCGGCGTGGGCGCTCGTGCTGCGTGGTGACGAGGTGGCGCCCCTGGCGCTGCCGTCGAGCGCGCCCGGGGCGGCGTCCGGGGCTGCGCCGACCTCGTCGAATCCCAGCGTGGGCGGCTCGGCGACCGAGTCCCTCCCGGCGGCCTCGGCCGGAACGGTTGACGCCGCGACCCTGCCCGGCGCGTGGTCGATCGCCCCGGGCTCGGTCGTCGGCTATCGCGTCCGCGAGCGACTGGCCAGCCTCTCGGCGGACAGTGACGCGGTCGGCCGGACGAGCTCGATCACGGGCTCGGCGACGATCGCCGGCGGCGGCCCGACGCTGACGCTGACGGCGGCGAGCTTCAGCGTCGACATGACGACCCTCCGGAGCGACCGCTCGATGCGCGACAACCGGCTCCGCAACGACGGGATCCAGACGGACCAGTTCCCGACGGCCACGTTCGAGCTGACCCAGCCGGTCGGCCTTCCGGCGTCGGCGCTGCGCGGCCCGTTCGACGTGACGCTCCACGGCGATCTGACGCTCCACGGCGTGACGAAATCCGTCGAGATTCCGGCCCAGGCGCAGCTCAACGGCGCGGTCATCCAGGTGTTGGGCTCGCTCGAGTTCCCGTTCTCGGACTTCCAGATCAACGCCCCGAACATCGGCGGCTTCGTGGCGGTCGAGGACCACGGCACGCTCGAGTTCCTCGTGAACCTGGCGAAGGCGTAGCCGGGCGGGCGATACCGCGCCCCAGCGTCCGATGCTGGCCGTGGTGAAGCACGGTCGACTCGGGCCGGGGACGCGCGCGCGACGGAACGGCGCCGGGCCGGCCGAACGGGACCCGCGAGGCACTCCCCATATACTTCGCGGGCCATGCGATTCCTTTCCAAGTTCGTCGACTCCAACGACCGTGAGCTCCGACGGATCCAGCCCCTGGTCGATGAAGCGAACGAGCTCGAGGCCGAGATCGAGGCCCTGAGCGACGAGGAGATCCGGACCCGGTTCCTCGAGATCCGCGACGAGATCCGCGAGCTCGCGGCGCCCGGCGAGCCCACGGACGAGGAGCTGACCCACCCCGATCTCGAGCGCCGACGCGAGATCGCGAAGGCCCGCCACGAGAAGGAGCTCGAGACGATCCAGGCGGCCCTCGACGAGGTCGTCCCCGACGTCTTCGCGATGGGCCGCGAGGCGATGCGCCGGACGCTCGGGATGCGTCAGTACGACGTCCAGCTCCTGGGCGGAATGGTCCTCCACCAGGGAAAGATCGCCGAGATGAAGACGGGCGAGGGCAAGACGTTCCTGCCGACCCTGGCCGCCGTCCTGAACTCGACCACCGGCCGCGGCGTCCACGTCGTCACCGTCAACGACTACCTCGCCCGGCGCGACCCGCAGTGGATGGGACCCGTCTTCCACTTCCTGGGCGTGAGCCTCGGGATCATCACCCACGACGAATCGTTCGTGTACGAGCCGGGCTACCCGACGAGCGACGAGCGCCTGATCAACCTCCGACCGGTCAGCCGCCGCGAGGCGTACGCGGCCGACGTGACCTACGGGACGAACAACGAGTTCGGCTTCGACTACCTCCGCGACAACATGGTCACCGACCTGGCGGACCGGGTGCAGCGCGAGCGGAGCTTCGCGATCGTGGACGAGGTCGACAACATCCTGATCGACGAGGCCCGGACGCCCCTGATCATCAGCGGCCAGGCCGAGGAGTCGGCGGACCTGTACTACACGTTCGCCCGCCTCGTTCCGCGGCTCCAGGGCCGGCCCGAGGGCGAGGAGGAGGGCGGCGACTACTTCGTCGACCTCAAGGACAAGGCCGTCTCGCCGACCGAGGAGGGGATCGACAAGATCGAGAAGCTCGTCGGCGTCGACAACCTCTATGACGCCGATCCGCGCCTGGCCCGCCACTTCGAGCAGGCCCTCCGCGCCCATGCCCTCTACCGGCGCGACAAGGACTACATCGTCAAGGACGGCGAGATCGTCATCGTCGACGAGTTCACCGGCCGCCAGATGCCCGGTCGGCGCTGGTCGGAGGGCCTCCACCAGGCCATCGAGGCGAAGGAGGGGCTGCGCGTCCAGCGCGAGTCGGTGACCCTCGCGACGATCACGTTCCAGAACTACTTCCGGCTCTACGACAAGCTCGCCGGGATGACCGGCACGGCGATGACCGAGGCCGAGGAATTCCACAAGATCTACGAGCTCGAGGTCGTGGCGATCCCGACCCACCGGCCGATGATCCGCGACGACGACGCCGATCTCGTCTTCCGCAACGAGGGCGGCAAGTTCAACGCGCTGATCGACGAGGTCGCCGAGATGCAGGAGGCGGGCCGGCCGGTGCTCGTCGGCACGATCAGCGTCGAGAAGTCCGAGATCCTCTCGACGATGCTCAAGCGGCGGGGCATCAAGCACGACACGCTCAACGCGAAGTTCCACGAGAAGGAATCCGGGATCGTCGCGCAGGCCGGCCGGACCGGCGCCGTCACGATCGCGACGAACATGGCCGGCCGGGGCACGGACATCCTGCTCGGCGGGAATCCGGCGGGGCTCGCCTCCGAGATGCTCCACCAGCGCGGCTTGAATCCCGCCGAGGTGGACAAGGAGACCTACGACGCGGCCTTCGCCGAGGCGAAGCAGATCACCGACGAGGACCACGAGCGGGTCGTCGGCGCCGGCGGTCTCCACATCATCGGCACCGAGCGTCACGACAGCCGCCGGATCGACAACCAGCTCCGAGGTCGGGCCGGCCGCCAGGGCGACCCGGGCTCGTCGCGCTTCTACCTGTCCCTCGAGGACGACCTGATGAAGCGGTTCGCCTCGGACCGCGTCGCCGGACTGATGGAGCGGATGGGCCTCGAGGACGACGTCGCGATCGAGAGCCGCCTCGTCAGCAAGACGATCGAGAACGCCCAGTCCCGGGTCGAGGGCTTCAACTTCGACATGCGCAAGCGCGTCGTCGAGTTCGACGACGTGATCAACCGCCAGCGCGAGACGATCTACGCCGAGCGCGACAAGGTCCTCCGCAACGAGGACCTGACGGACACCGTTCGGGGCTTCGTCGACGAGGAGATCCGGACCCTGGTCGCCGATCACCTCTCGGCCGAGAACGCCGACGACTGGGGCATGGAAGGCCTGGCCGCCGCGCTGCAGGCGATGGGTCTGCCCCCCGAGGGCACGTCCGAGGACGAGCTCTGGGAGCTCGGCAGCCGCGACGCGATCCTCGACCACCTGCTCGAGCTGGCCGACGGCCGCCTCGAGACCCGCGAGGAGGAGACCGGCGAGGCGGATTGGAAGCTTGTCGAGCGGCACGTCCTCCTGCGCACGATCGACTCGCTGTGGGTCGAGCACCTGACCGAGGTCGACGACATGCGGCGCGGCATCGGGCTGCGCGGCTACGCCCAGCAGGACCCCCTCAACGAGTTCCGGCGCGAGGCGTTCCAGCTGTACGGCGAGCTGCGCGACCTGATCCGCCATCAGGTCGCCTCGACGATCTTCCGGGTCACGGTCACGCGGACCCCGCCTCCGGGCGAGTCCGCCCTCGAGCAGAGCCTGGCCGCGGGCGTCAAGGCCCTCGCCACGGCCGGCGCGGCAACGGGCGGCGGGTCATCCGCGGGCGGCATGACGACCAGCTCGTCGAGCGGCTCCGCGACATCGGCCGGCGGCGGCCGCCCGCGACCGGTCGGGCCGGTGGTCGGCGGCGGCGTCCCCGCGGATCCGATGGCGGGTGCCCGGATGGAGACCGGCGGCAACGGCCGGAACACGCCGGCCGGCGGGGTCCGGCCCGGGTTCACCCCGACCGGCGCCCGGATCGGGCGCAACGACCCGTGCTGGTGCGGCTCCGGCCAGAAGTACAAGAAGTGCCACGGCCGCTGACGCGGCCGCGTCGCCTCGAACCCGGCCGTAGCCTCGGCCGCGGCCGCCCGCCCTGCTTATCCTGATCGTGCGGAACCTGGGCCGCCTCGCGATCGCCGGCTTCGCTGGAGCCTGCGTCGTCGCGGCCTGGATGTCATTCCGGATCTGGGACGCCGGCAACCGCGATGATGCCCGGCCGGTCGACGCGATCGTCGTCCTGGGGGCGGCCCAGTACAACGGCCGGCCGTCGGCGATCCTGCGCGCCCGCGCGGAGCACGCGATCGACCTGTACGAGGCCGGACTGGCCAAGTGGCTCGTCGTGACCGGTGGCAAGGCCGACGGCGACCGAACGACCGAGGCCGCATCCGCCCGCGAGCTCGCCCTGGAGCGTGGCGTGCCCGAGTCCGCGATCCTCGTCGAGGACCGCGGCCGGACGACGCTCGAATCCCTCCGCGGCGTCGCCGAGGTCCTGCGCGCCCATGGCCTGTCCAGCGCGCTCTTCGTATCCGACCGGACCCACATGCTGCGCGTCCTGAAGATCGCCCGCGACCAGGGCCTGCAGGCATGGGGCTCGCCGACCTCCACGAGCCCGACCGACGCGACGTTCGGGAACCGGCTCGAGGCGACCGTCCACGAGCTCGGCGGGCTCGCCCTCTACTTCGTGGCCGAGCAGGCCCCCTGATCGAGGCCATTTCGCGGCTCGAATCGCGAGACGACCGGCCAGACCCCTTGGCTCGGGAGGGTCGATCTCCTATACTCCGGCCAATTCCCGCGGGCTCGGGATCGAGGAGGATCCCCCGCCGTCACGCGCCGCGCCCCATTCCTGCCCAGCACCGAGTGAGGGATGAGTTGAAGCAGGCCGAGGAAGCATCGTTCGTCGATCTGATCGCCTGTGAGCGTGACTGCCGGAGCTGCAGCTACGCGGCGGCCCTCGACTGTGACGGCAATTGCGGCGTCTGCCCCCACAACTCCTACTGTCCCTGCGTGAACCCCGTCGTCGCCCGGAGCAAGTCGGCCCTGCGCCTGATCGAGCTCCGCCCGATCCTGCTGCAAGACCTCCAGGCGCGGAACTAGTGGACGCCTCCACGGTTCGCGACCTGGCCGAGCGGATCCGGTCGACCTCGGGGCGTCTTTGACCTCGAGGCGAAGGAAGGACGCGTCGCCGAGCTCGACGCGCTGACCCTGGAACCCGGCTTCTGGGACGACCAGCGAACCGCCCAGAAGGTCGTCCGGGAGGCGAACGACCTCCGGTCCGAGATCGAGCTGTGGCGCGGCTTCGAGGCACGCGTCGACGACCTCCTGACGACCCTCGAGCTGGTCGAGGAGTCCGGCGACGCCGAGCTCACCGCCGAGCTCGACCGCTCCACCGGCGAGCTGGAGAGCGATTTCGCGCGCGAGCGGACCGCCCTCCTCTTCTCGGGCGAGTACGACGCGGGCGGCGCGATCCTCTCGATCAGTGCCGGCGCGGGTGGCACCGAGGCGACCGACTGGGCCGAGATGCTCCTTCGGATGTACCTGCGCTGGGCCGAGCGCCACCGCTACCGGACCGAGATCGTCGACCAGCAGGAAGGCGAGCAGGCCGGGATCAAGAGCGCGACCGTCGACATCGAGGGTCGCGCAGCCTACGGCTGGATGCGGGCCGAGCGCGGCGTCCATCGGCTCGTCCGGATCAGCCCGTTCGACTCGCAGAAGCGGCGGCAGACGACGTTCGCCCTCGTCGAGGTCCTGCCCGAGGTCGACGACGACATCGAGATCGAGCTGAACTGGGACGAGATCCGGGTTGACACGTTCCGTTCCCAGGGTGCCGGCGGCCAGCACGTCAACAAGACCGATTCGGCCGTTCGCCTGACCCACCTGCCGACGAACATCGTGGCCCAGAGCCAGAACGAGCGGAGCCAGACCCAGAACAAGGAGATGGCGATCCGCGTCCTCAAGGCCCGCCTCCTCGAGCGGGCGCTCGAGGAGAAGGAGGCCGAGGTCCGCAAGCTCAAGGGTGAGCACGTCGAGGCCGGCTGGGGCAACCAGATCCGGAGCTACGTCCTGCACCCCTACCAGATGGTGAAGGACCTCCGAACCGGACACGAGACCGGCAACACTCAGGCCGTCCTGGACGGCGACCTGGATGCGTTCATGCAGGCCGAGCTCGAGCGGCTGGCGACCGGCGCGGCGGCCCTCGTGGTCGCCGGCGCCGACGACGACGGGTGACCGGCGGCGCGACGACCGATCCCGCGACAGACCCGGCCCGGAGCGGCCACGTCCTGCGCCCGGCCGCGACCGCCGACCTGCCGATCTGCGCCGCGATCTGGCGCGAGTCCCTGAATGACTACCTCGGCCGGCTCGGCCAGCCCGACATCCCCGACGAGCTGGCTCCCATCCTGCGGCTGTACCAGCATCTCCTCGCGACCGACCCCCAGACCTTCGTCGTAGCGGAGCGTGCCGGCCAGATCGAGGCGTTCGTCGTCGTGGTCCGGCGCGAGCGTTTGACGTTCCTGTCGATGCTCTTCGTCCGCCCAGGTGCCCAAGGTCGCGGCCTGGGGCGGGCGCTCCTGGCCCGGACGATGGGCGACGACACCGGCCCCGGCGGCGACGACACCGGCCCCGGCGGCGACGGCGCAGGCTGGCGCGCGACCGCCACCGACAGCGCCCAGCCGATCTCGAACGGCCTGTACGGATCGCTCGGGATCGTGCCGCGGATGCCCCTGCTCCGGCTGGTGGGCCTACCGGAGCGAGCGGGAGCCTTCGCGCCGCTGCCCGAGGGCATCGTCGCGATCCCGTTCGACGAGATCCGGGCGGGGTCGGACGGGATCGGCCACTCGGCCCTCGACGGTGCGCTCGCCGACCTGGACCGCGACGCGGCGGGCTTCGATCGCGCCGCCGATCATCGGTTCCACGGCGAGGAGGGCCGGGTCGGCTTCCTCCTGCGCGACGCGGAGGGCCGCTCGTGCGGCTACGGCTACACCTCGGAGGCCGGCCGGCTCGGGCCGGTCGCCGTGCGCGACGCCGAGCTCCTGGGTCCCTTCCTGGGCCACCTCGTGACCGCCGTCCGGCCGCGCGGCGCGTTCGGGGTGTGGGTGCCGGGCGCTGCCGGCGAGGCGGTCGTGCCGCTCCTCCGCTCCGGGTTCCGGATCGACGGATTCCCCGTCCTCCTGTGCTGGGACCGCCCGTTCGCCGACTTCTCGCGCTACCTGCCCGCGTCGCCCGGCCTGCTCTGACGGGCCACGACCGGGCCGCACAGGGACTAGGCCGAGGGGGACTTCCGAGGGGTGGTGAGCGGTCCGGTACGGTGCGAGGATCCACGTCGTGCCAGCAGCCCCTCTTCGTCGTTCCGAGACCTCTGGTAGCCTTCGGGCGGACGTGGCTCCCCCAGACGTGCCCCCGGTCGGAGTCTCGATGACCGGCAGTGGCGCCGGCCACCGGATCACCAACCCGCGGAGCCTTCCTTGACGCTCGCCGCCTCGCCGTCCACGGCCGCCAATCGCTCGATCCGCGAACGGCTCCTGCGCCGCGGCCACGATCATGCCGCCGCCGAGCGCTCCGTCCTGATCCTTCACGACGTCACGAAGACGTACCCGAACGGCAAGACGGCGCTCCGCGATGTGGACCTCGTCATCCCCGAGGGCGACTTCGTCTTCCTCGTGGGACCGAGCGGCGCGGGCAAGTCGACCCTGATCAAGCTCCTGATCCGCGACGAGGTCGCCAGCCAGGGCGAGGTCGTCCTCGACGGCCAGGACCTCGCCCGGCTGCCTCGACGGGCCGTGCCCAAGGTCCGGCGCAAGATCGGGATCGTCTTCCAGGACTTCAAGCTCCTGCCGACGAAGAGCGTCTGGGAGAACGTCGCGTTCGCCCTCGAGGTCACGGGCACGCCGCGGCGCCGGATCCGGCCGGCCGTCGACCGCGTCCTGGCGCTCGTGGGCCTGACCGCTCAGCGGAACCAGACCCCGAACCAGCTGTCAGGCGGTGAGCAGCAGCGGACCGCCATCGCGCGGGCCCTGGTCCACGACCCGCGCCTGATCATCGCGGACGAGCCCACGGGCAACCTCGATCCGCTGATCAGCTGGGAGATCATCCAGCTCCTGCTCCGGATCAACGAGCTGGGCGTCACCGTCCTGATGGCGACCCACGACGCCGACGTCGTGACCGCGCTCCGCAAGCGCGTCGTCGCGCTCGAGGAGGGGCGGGTCATCCGCGACGAGGTCGGTGGTGCCTACCACCGGGCCGACTGACCGGGTGACCCGATGATCGGTTTCGTCGTCTTCTCGATCCGGCGGGCCTGGCAGGGCTTCTGGCGGAACGCGCTGATGAGCCTCGCCGCCACCGCCACGATGGTCCTGATGCTCGTGCTGCTCGCCGGCTTCTGGATCATCCAGACGGGTCTCCTGTCGGCCCTCGACTTCACCGAGCAGAAGGTCGAGGTCGTCGCGAACATCCGGCTCGACGCGACCCAGGACCAGGTCGACCAGCTCCGAACCGCGATCACCGAGATGCCCGAGGTGACCGGCCTGACCTACATCTCGCAGCAGCAGGCGCTCGATCGCTTCCAGGCGTCGATGAAGGCGCAGGGCCGGGAGGACCTGACGAAGGTCCTCGACACGAACCCGCTGACCGCGTCGTTCGAGATCAAGCTGAAGGACCCCAGCTTCTCGGCCAGGGTCTCGGATGCGCTCCAGCCGAACCGCCAGCCGGCGATCCGGAACGTCCTCGACACGAACGAGACGGCGAAGAACGTGAAGACCGTCACGGACATCATGCGGACCGCCGGCACGGTGATCCTCCTCGTGATCGCGGTGATCGTCCTGTTCATCATCGTCAACACGATCCGGCTCGCCGTCTTCGCCCGGGCCGAGGAGATCGAGATCATGCGGCTGGTCGGCGCGTCCGACGCGTTCATCCGCTGGCCGTTCGTGTTCGAGGGCGCGATGGTCGGGCTGCTCGGGGCGGCCCTGACGCTCGCCGGCCTGTCGTTGCTGTCCGATCCCATCTCGGGCTTCATGGTCGATTTCTTCCGGGTCCTGCCGCTGTCGTTCGGCTCGTTGACCCGAGACGTGGTCGTGCTCGTCGTGGGCGCCGGGCTGGGCCTCGGCGTCCTGGGCTCGTGGGTGTCGGTCCGGACGTACCTGATCCGCTGACGGCGGCCGCTCGACGATCGCGCCGCGGCCGCGCGGGCCGGCTGGTGCACGCTCGCGCGCGGAAACGGTGAAGTTCCGTACATCGACGATCCGATCGCCCGGAGCCACGCGTAGGATCGAGCGTAGGACGGGTGTAGGCTGTGCTCCCCGCCCGCCACCGACCGCGGAGAACCACGTCCCCGATGCTCCCGAACGATCCAGCGGCGACCGACCTGCCCGGCGACCGCGAGGCCTTTTCGCTCTCGTCCCCGAACCCCTTGGACGGGGCCGTCGTCGCCGGCCCTCCCGACGCCGCCCGGCCGGATGCCACGATCCCGGCGCTCACCGTCCCGCCGACCGTCGTGCAGCCCGGCTCCGGCTCGTCGGCCCGCGGCCCGATCCTCGCGATCGCGACGATCCTCGTCTCGGTCCTCGCCGGCGGCGCCCTGTTCCTGTCCGGCTTCTTCATCGGCCAGAAGGTCGTCACCCAGCCCGGACCGGCCGTCGCCTCCACGCAGAGCTTCCAGCCCTTCTGGGACACCTACTCGACGATCCTCCAGCGCTACGCCGGCGGCACGATCGACCAGCAGGCGCTGATCCGTGGTGCGATCAAGGGGATGGTCGATTCGCTCGGCGACCCCTACTCGGCGTACCTGACGCCCGACCAGTACCAGCAGGGGCTCCAGGACCTGTCCGGGCAGTTCGAAGGGATCGGCGCCGAGATCGGAACGACCGACGGCGCCGGCAAGACGTCGACCTGCACGACGCTCGGCTCGGATTGCTTCCTGACCGTCGTCACCCCGATCGAGGGCTCGCCCTCGGAGAAGGCCGGTGTGAAGGCCGGGGACGAGATCGTGGCCGTCGACGGGAAGACGCTCGCCGGCCAGACCGTCGACGGGGCCCGCGACCAGATCCGGGGCAAGAAGGGGACAGAGGTCACCCTCTCGATCGTCCGGGCCGGCGCAGCTCCGATCGACATCAAGGTCGTCCGCGACGTGATCGTCCAGAAGGAGGTCATCGCCAAGGACCTCGCCGGCGGGACGGTCGGGTACATCGCGGTCACCGGCTTCTCCGACAACTCGCAGACCAAGTTCCACGACGCGCTCCAGGCCGATCTGAAGGCGGGCGAAAAGAAGTTCATCCTCGACCTGCGCGGCGATCCGGGAGGCTACGTGACGGCCGCCCGTGCGATCGCCAGCGAGTTCATCAAGGACGGCACGATCTTCTGGGAGGAGGACGCGTCCGGGAAGCAGGACCCGACCGACGCCACCGGCCAGGGCCTGGCAACGGATCCGTCGATCCAGCTCGTCGTCCTCGTCGACAAGGGCTCGGCCTCGGCGAGCGAGATCGTAGCCGGCGCGCTCCAGGATCGGAAGCGGGCGACGATCGTCGGCGAGACGTCCTACGGCAAGGGCACGGTCCAGCAGTGGATCCAGCTCCAGGACCAGTCGGCGCTCAAGCTGACGATCGCGAAGTGGCTGACGCCCGACAAGCATTGGATCCACCACGTCGGGATCGTCCCCGACGTCCCGGTGACGACACCGGCGGACGCCGGGCCGAACAACGATCCAGTCCTCGACAAGGCGGTCGAGCTGCTGACGAAGGCCTCGTCGGCCCTACCGGGGGCGCTCAAGCCGGCCGCCTGATCGCGGGTCGCGCACCGACGTCGCGCGCGCCGGCAACCTCTGGCCAATGCCGCCCGGGGCGTCGAATGAGCCGCAGGGCCGCGAACGCCCCGGAGTGGCGGTCCCGGATTCCGCGGCAATGGACCGGCGAATTGGGGGTCAGCCGCCATCCCGCGCAGATTTCGGGGCAACCATCGCGGAAGCCGCCGTTCCGCCAGAAGCCACGCCGTTTCGAGCGTCGGTTGCCCCGGAATCCGGGGTTCGCCCGCTCGCACCGCGTCACTCGGCGGCGTGCTTGCACCTCGTCCGACCGTCGTGTACGGTGGATGGGAACGAAAGGAGGTGATGTGCAGTGATCGACAGTACGTGTAGCTGCACCACCTCGCAGGAGATGGCCGTCTAGTCGGTCACCCTGTGGGTGGGATAGCTTTCGAAGGCCGGTCCGCGAGGACCGGCCTTCGTGCATCTCCGAACGCCGTCGGTCGCCCTGACCGCTCCGTGGCCCGCCCACGATAGGATCGCCCCATGCCCGAACAGACGATGGCCCTCAACCGGCGGGCGCGCCACGAGTTCTCGATCGACGAGACGTTCGAGGCCGGCATCGTGCTGACCGGAACCGAGATCAAGTCGATCCGGAACGGCAAGGCGAACCTGTCCGACGCCTACGCGCGGATCGAGCGCGGTGAGGCGTGGCTGATCGGTGCCCACATCGCGCCGTTCGAGCAGGGCAACCGCAATAACCACGAGCCCAAGCGCGAGCGGAAGCTGCTTCTCCACCGCTCGGAGATCGACGAGCTCCTGGGCCGGGCCAAGGCGAAGGGCCAGACGATCGTCCCCCTCCGGCTGTACCTGACGGCGCGCGGCCGGGCCAAGCTCGAGCTGGGGCTCGCCCGCGGCAAGCAGCTCCACGACCGCCGCCGCGACATCGCCGATCGTGACGCGCGGCGCGACATCGAGCGCCAGCTCGCGGACGTCCAGCGGGGGCGGTGACGACCTTCGTCCGCGTCGCGACGATCGGCGACGCGACGGTCATCGGCGAGGTCGCCGCCGCGGCCTGGCGCGACACGTACACCGGTCTCCTCCGGCCGGCGACGATCGAGCAGTTCATCGCCGCGGCCTACTCGGTCGAGACGATCGTCCGGCGGATCGAGCGCGACACCTTCATCGTGGCCGACGTCGACGATTCGGTGCGCGCCTTCGCCGACGCCGTCGAGCGCGAGGGGCACGTGGCGCTCGCGGCGATCTACGCCGAGCCTTCGTGGCGCGGGCACGGCCTGGGTCTGGCGCTGCTCGACGAGCTCCGCAGACGCTTCCCGGGTCAGGCGATCGCGGCCGATGTGCTCGTCGGCAACCGCCTGGGCGAGGCGTTCTACGAGCGGCGTGGGTTCGTCGCCCGTGAGACGCTCGAGGCGGACCTCTTCGGAGAGCCGGTCCGCGAACGTCGCTGGTGGCTCGGCGAGCCATCGCCAACGCGGGCCCCGAGCGTCTAGGCTCCGCGGATGGACCGTCCCGTCACCGTCCCGGCCCGGCTCGGGTCAACCGTCCGCGCCGTCGATCTGCACGCCTGCGGCGAACCGGGTCGCGTGATCCTCGGCGGCGTCGAGGACGTGCCCGGCGCCACGATGTTCGACAAGATGCGCTGGCTCCAGGGGAACCGCGACGATCTCCGCCTGCGGATGCTCCGGGAGCCGCGCGGATTCCCGGCCGCGAACTGCAACCTCGTCCTCCCGTCATCCAACCCGGAGGCCGCGGCCGGCTACGTGATCATGGAGCAAGTCGAGTACCCGGGGATGAGCGGCACGAACACGATGTGCGTCGTGACCGCGCTCCTGGAAACCGGCGCGATCCCGATGCAGGAGCCCGTCACCGAGCTGACCCTCGAGGCGCCCGCCGGCCTGATCCGTGTTCGCGCCGAGTGCCACGACGGGAAGGTCACCGGCGTCAGCTTCCGCAACGTGCCCGCCTTCGCGACCCACCTCGACGCGATCGTCGAGGTCCCGCACCTGGGCACGGTCACCGTCGACGTCGCCTACGGCGGGATGTTCTACGTGATCGGATCGGCCGAGGCGTTCGGGCTCCGGCTGACCCCGGACGAGGGCGCGGACATCGTCCGGATCACCGAGATGATCAAGGCCGCGGCCGCCGACCAGCTGCCGGTTGTCCATCCGGAGCAGCCGGGGTTTGCCGGGATCACGATCGGCCAGCTGAGCGGCCCGGCACACGATCCAGCCAACTCGATGCGGAACGTCGTCACGGTCTCGACCGGGGTCCTCGACTGGGACCGACCGGCCACGTGGACCGGCGCGATCGACCGGTCGCCGTGCGGCACCGGAACGTCCGCCCGGATGGCGACCCTCCACGCCCGCGGGCGGCTGGCGATCGGCGAGGACTTCCGCCACGAGGGCATCCTCGGGACGGTGTTCACGGGCCGGCTCCTCGAGGAGATGCGGGTCGGCGAACGGTCCGCCGTCGTGCCCCAGATCACCGGGCAGGCATGGATCACCGGGATCGCCGATTACGTGGTGGATCCCACCGACCCCTTCCCGGACGGCTTCACGATCGGAGACATCTGGGCGTGAAGGCCGGGTTCATCGTGTCCGCCGGCGACCCACGCGAGGCGGCCGAGCTGGCGGCGGCGGCCGAAGCCGCGGGTTGGGACGGCGTGTTCACCTGGGACGGCGTCGCGATCGGCACGGGCGACACCTACGATCCGTGGGTCGTCATGGCGGCGATGGCGATGCGGACCGAGCGGGTGACGCTCGGGGCGATCGTCACCCCGCCGTCGCGACGCCGGCCGTGGAAGCTGGCGCGCGAGGCCCTGTCGGTCGACGTGCTGTCCGGTGGCCGGCTCGTGCTCCCGGTCGGGCTCGGCGCGCTGGACGATGCGGCATTCGGGGCGGTGGGCGAAGCGACCGACGCCCGGACGCGGGCGGAGCTCCTGGACGAGACGCTCGCGATCCTCGAGGGGCTGTGGTCAGGGGAGCCGTTCGCCTTCGAGGGTGCGCACTACCGATTCCCCGCCCTGACGTTCCGACCGACGCCCGTCCAGCGGCCACGGGTCCCGATCTGGGTCGTGGCGGTCCCGACGTCCGACCGCTCGATGGCGCGGGCCGCGCGCTGGGACGGGCTCGTCAGCCAGGTCGGCGAGGCGGCCGAGCTCGCCCCGATCACGACCTGGCTCGACCGCGAGCGACCCTCGTGGCGGACCGACGGGTTCGAGCTCGTCGCGCAGGGCTCGACGCAACCGGATCAGGCAGCCGCGGCGGCGATCGTGAGACCTTGGGCCGAGGCCGGCGCGACGTGGTGGCTCGACGCCGATTGGTCGACCGCTACGGTCGAGTCGCAGCGGCGCCGGATCGAGGTCGGGCCGCCGCAGCCGTGAGCCGCCGAGGCTCCGAGCCCTAGCGGAGGAAGTAGCGCCGGCTGAGCGGCACCTCGTCGACCGGGTCCACGGCCAAGGGCACGTCGTCGAGCGTGACCGAGCCGTCGCGGACGTCGACGGCGATCGGTGGCGCGGCGCGGTTCATCAGGAGATCGGCGCGGGTCAGGCCGCGGGTCCGGCCGATCGCGATGACCGACCGACCTGCCGGCGCGCGCGTTCGGGCGATCGACAGGCCGCCCTCGGCGACGAACGTCACGCCCGTCCGGACGGCCGCGCGCGGGGTTCCGCCCCAGTCGGCGCGATAGCGGGTGGGCTCCGCCCGCTCGACGGTCGCATTGCCCTCGCCGAGCGGCCCCCAGGCCGCCATCCCGCCCTTGATCACGAGCTCCGGCTTGGCCCCGAACCAGGCGGGCTTCCACAGCACGATGTCGGCGAGCCGGCCCGGCCGCAGCGACCCGACGTGGCCGGCGAGCCCGTGCGTGATCGCCGGCTCGATCGTGACCTTCGCGAGATAACGCAGGACCCGTTCGGTGTCGTCGGGGATCCCGTCCTCGTCGACCGGCCGTTTCAACGTGCTACCACGCCACCCTGTCATCACGCTGGCAAGCTGAAGCGTCCGCCGAACCGTCTCGCAGACCGCGCGATCGGCGCCGCCGAGCCAGCTCCGCCGCCGCGAAGAGCTGGACGCGCTCCTCCTCCCACGCCGTCAACCGCACCGCGGCATCGTACCGGCGGAGGGTCGCTGC
>DASSHB010000039.1:0-86792 GCA_035693125.1 Candidatus Limnocylindrales bacterium
GTACCGGCTGGACGTGGGCGACGGCCGGCCGATCCGGATGACCCAGGCCCTCACGGACGGCGACGGCCGAATCCGTGATCTGCTCGAACGGCCGCTGGTGGCGGGCGACTACCGGCTCGAGTTCGAACTGGCCCGCGACGACGCGCCGTTCTTCCAGCGGATCGCGGTCGACGTGCATGTCGAGGATCCCGGACGGAGCTACCACGTGCCGTTGCTGCTGGCCCCGTACTCGATGACGACGTACCGGGGCTCCTGAGTGGCCATCGCCGCGCTCGATGAGCTGCCTGAGGCCGCGTTCATCGTCGCCGTGGGGCCCTGGTTCGAGGGCGCGCCTCGGTTCATGGCCCGACTCGCCCGCGCGCGGCCGTTCGGCGACGAGTCGACGCTGTTCGCCCGCGCGCGCGACATCGCCGTCGCGATGCCCGAGGACGAGCAGGTCGAGCTGATCGACGCCCATCCCCGCCTGGGTGCCCCGCCGGCGTCCGTGTCGGCGTCATCGTTCAGGGAGCAGGGCTACGACCGGGAAACGACCGCGGCCATGGCCGAGCTCGAGCGGCTCAACGACGCCTACGAGGCCCGGTTCGGCTTCCGGTTCTGCGTCTTCGTCAACGGCCGGTCGCGACCGGCGCTCGTGCCGGTTCTCCAGGCTGCGCTCCAGGCGGATCGACGCGACGAGATCCGGCGGGCGCTCGACGACGTCGTCGCGATCGCCGAGGACCGCCACCGGAAGGCCCGCGCGGCAGAGGAGGTGACGGCGTGATCGACATGGGTTCGAATCGCTATGGCAAGTCGGCGATCCGGCTCGTCCGGATCCAGCGGGACACGACGCCCCATCGGATCTGGGATCTGACCGTCTCGATCGCGCTCGACGGCGAGTTCGCCGCGTCCTATCGCGATGGCGACAACTCGGACGTGATCGCCACGGACACGATGAAGAACTCCGCCTATGCGCTCGCCAAGGAGCATCTGACCACGTCCATCGAGGACTATGCGATCGCCGTCGGTCGCCATTTCGCGAGTCAGCCGAAGGTCCAGGGCGCAGACGTGTTCGTCGAGCAGCACCGCTGGCAGCCGATCGGCACCTCGCGCGACGCGTTCGTGCGCGAGGGGTCCTTCACCCGGACGGCGCTTGCCCGGATCGGCGGCGACAGCCTGGACGTCCAGGCCGGGATCGACGGGATGTCGGTGATGAAGACGACGCGCTCGGCGTTCGCCGGCTTCCCGCGCGACCGGTACACGACGCTCAAGGAGACGGACGATCGCGTCATGGCCACGAAGGTCAGCGCTCGGTGGGAGTACGAGCGAGGCGCGCCGATCGACTTCAACGCGACCTACGACGCGGTCCTGGCGACGTTCCTCGACACCTTCGCCGACCACGACTCGGCGTCGGTCCAGGCATCGATCTGGATCGTCGGCAAGGCGATCCTCGAACGACACGCGGCCGTGGAGTCGATCTCGATGTCGCTCCCGAACCTCCATCACTGGACGGTCGACCTCAGCCCGTTTGGCCTGGAGAACGACCGCGAGATCTACGTCGCGACGACCGAGCCGCACGGCTTGATCGAGGCGACCGTCCGGCGATCGGACCTGGCCGCCAAGCGGCTGTGACAGCCTAGGTGTCACGCGGCCGGCGCACTGTGCCGGCCATGGAAGCCCGCATCGTCCACCTGCCCACCACGGAGATCCGCGTCGAGGGCGACCGGATCGTCATCGAGCGGTTCAGCCTGCGCGATCCGTCCCTCGCGGCGGTCCTCGCGGCTCGCGATCCGGCGGATCGGCCGGTCGTCGTGGAGCGCGCCCTCAAGGTGGGGCTGCTCGCGATCCAGGACGTCGCCGCGTCGATGGACGTGGACGTGGTCCGGGACGAGTTCGAGAAGCTCGCGCGGGCGAACGAGGAGGCGAACGCGAAGGCGGTCGAAGCGCTCGACCAGGTCCTGCGTTCGAACTTCGCCGACGTCGACGGCCGGCTGCCGAGGACCCTCGAGAAGTTCCTCGGGGACCGCGGCCAGTTGCGCGGCTTCGTGAACGAGCTGTTCGACGAATCGAAGCGCGACAGTGCGATCGGGCGGATGCGGACGCTGCTCGGGACGTACTTCGACGGCGACGCGTCCAAGCTCGCGTTGCTCCTGGACCCCACCCGTCAGCACTCGCCGATGCATCAGTTCCGGGCCGAGGTGACGGCCAGCTTCGAGAAGCTCCACGAGCGCCTGGCGGCGATCGAGGCGGCCGCGGCCGCCCGGGGGGCCGAGCGGGCCCGATCCGCCGCGAAGGGGGCCGATTTCGAGGACGTACTCGAGTCGATGCTCGGCGAGCTCAGCCGGGGCATGGGCGACCTGCTCGACCGGACCGGGTCCGAGGCCGGCGACCTCCTGCGGTCCAAGAAGGGCGACTTCGTGATCACGATCGATCCGGAGCGGACCGGCGGGGCGGACCTGCGGATCGTCGTCGAGGCGAAGGACCGGGCCATCTCGGGCCGGGTGATCCGCGAGGAGCTGCGCGAGGCGAAGCAGAACCGTTGCGCGGCCGTCGGCCTGGTCGTCTTCAGTCCCGCTCACGCGCCGGCCGGGATCGCCCCGTTCGACGTGCGCGGCGGCGACGTCTACTGCGTCGTCGATCCGGCCGCTCCGGATCCTTCGACCCTCGAGGCCGCCGTCCGGCTCGCGCGGCTCCACGCGATCGCGAGCTTGCGCCAGGTCGCGGCGGAGATCGACGCCGACGCCGTCCGGGCCGCGCTCGTTGGCGTTCGAGCCGAGCTCGACGCCCTGCGCGGGATCAAGGCGACGCTCACGTCGATCGCGACCAGCGCGGGCGGGCTCCAGGCGGCCCTCGATCGGCTTCGGGATGGCGTCATCGCCCGCGTTGCCGAAGCCGAGGCGGAGATCCGGCTGAGTGGGACGCCCCGGCCCTGATCCACGCGCTCCGGTGCGGTCGAGGGAGGTCCGGTGCGATTGAGGGACATCCGGGCCATGCGCCCACGGGACCACCTCGCCATTGGCGCGGCGCACGCGTCAGGGAGAGACTGGGTTCCCGGTCGCCCAGGGCGGTGGACGGCGGACGTAGACTCAAGCCCGGAGACCCGTCATGCGACGCAGCATCGTTCTGATCGCCGCCTCCGCCCTCGTCCTGTCCGTCGGCTCGCCGGCGTCCGCCACCCCCGCGCGCGTCGATGCGGCCGGTCCCGGCGCAGACACGGCGCCCGCGAACGGCCCGGCGGACCCGACCGGCCGCTGGATCGTGCGGCTCCGCGACGGCGCCGACGCGGCGGCATCCGCGGATCGCCAGGGTCGTCGCCTCGGGTTCAAGGCGGATCGGACCTTCGAGCACGCCCTCCGCGGCTTCACCGCGAAGCTGGACCGGGCCCAGGTGGCGAGCCTCCGGGCTGACCCCGCGGTCGAGGAGATCGTTCCCGACGAGAAGATCGAGCTGACGGCGCAGAAGATCCCGACGGGCATCTCCCGGATCAACGCGATCGGCAATCCCCTCGCGGCGATCGATGGGGTCGACGATCGAGTCGACGCCGACGTCGCGATCGTCGACACGGGGATCGCCCTTCACCCCGACCTCAATGTCGTCGGCGGCTACAACTGCGCGACCTCTGCCCATGGGGCGTGGCGCGACGTCTACGGCCACGGGACCCACGTGGCCGGCACGGTCGGCGCGCTCGACAATGGCTCCGGGGTCGTGGGCGTCGCCCCGGGCGTCCGGCTGTGGGCGGTGCGGATCCTGAACGACAACGGCGACGGGCTGCTCAGCTGGTACGTCTGTGGTCTCGATTGGATCGCCGCCCAGCGCGACCCGGTCGATCCGACCCGGCCGCTCATCGAGGCGGTCAACATGAGCGTCACGAAGTGGGGCAGCGACGACCGCGCCTGCGGGACGAAGAACAACGACATCCTCCACGCCGCGATCTGCCGGCTCGTGGGGACCGGGGTCACCGTGGTGGCCGCAGCCGCCAACGACGCCGGCAACGCCTCGAAGCGCGTCCCCGCGGCCTACAACGAGGTGATCACCGTCTCGGCCCTGGCCGACACGGACGGGAAGCCCGGCAGCCTGGGCGGTCACCTGTGCTACTCGTGGGGTTCGTACGACGGCGACGACACGTTCGCGAACTTCAGCAACTACGGCAGCGACGTGGACCTGATCGCGCCCGGCAAGTGCATCTGGTCGACGATCCCGGGCGGCTACGCCTACATGTCGGGAACCTCCATGGCGGCACCGCACGTCACCGGCGCAGTCGCCCTGCTGAAGTCGACGCGGCCGGACCTGAGCCCGGCCGAGGTGAAGGGGGCGCTCCAGTACCTCGGCTCCGACAACTGGAAGCGGTTCACCGATCCCGACTCGTCCCACGAGAAGCTGCTCGACCTGTCGCGGCTCGGTCCGCGTGGCGACTTCGACGTGGCCGATGCCGGGACCCCGGGCGTGGGGGAGGCTGGCGGCGTCGCCCAGGTGCCGGTGGTCGTCACCCGGACCCCGACGTCGTTCGAGCGGATCGACCTCCGAGCCGGCGACCTCCCGTCCGGCTTCACGACCGGCACGGGCAGCACGTTCGGGTTCGGGACCCAGACCGCCCGGGTGCCGGTCCACATTCCGGCCGGGACCCGAACTGGAACGTATGACGTGACGATCCGAGCCGACGAGCACGGCAACGTCCACACGACGACCGGCACGATCCAGGTCGTCCAGGACGATCCGACGGTGGGCTCGCCGACGGCTCGCCCGACGATCCGCGCCAGGGTCAGCGGCTCCCTCGTTCCCACGACGATCACCTGGCCGGCTGCGACCGATCCGACCAGCCCGATCGGTGCCTACCAGCTGGATCGAAGCGTCGATGGCGGCGCGTGGACGGCCGTCGGCACGACCACGAGCAGCGGCCTGGGCCTGGCCACGAGCGAGCGAAACGGCTCGAGCTACCGCTACCGCGTCCGGGCGGCGGACATCGCGGGCAACTGGAGCCCGTATGCCATCGGTCCGATCGCGACCCCCACGATCGTCCAGAACAGCTCGTCCTCGGTGCACTACTCGGGGTCCTGGCACCGCGCGGCGTACAAGTACGCGCTCGGCGGCTCGACCACGTGGTCCACGTCGATCTCCGCGCGAGCCACGCTCCGGTTCACCGGGCGGGCCGTCTCCTATGTCACTCCGGTCGGCACCACGAAGGGCTCCGCCCGGATCTGGGTCGACGGGGTCTACCGTGGCAAGGTGAGCCTCCGGGCCACCGCCAACGGCAATGCCCGGATCCTGTTCACCGCGACGTTCGGCTCGGGCTCGACCCACACGATCGTGATCGCCCCGTCCAGCAGCGCCCGGATCGACCTGGACGCGTTCGTCATCCGGAAGTGACGCGACGGCCGCTCGGCGCGATGCGGAGCGGTTGCGACCCCGTGCTATCGTGCGGACCCGGCCGGCCCGTCCCGCTGCCTGCCTGACGAGCCGTCCCGCACACGACCGCACGAGGACCTGCCGTGGCGCGCGCGATGTGGAAGGGAGCCATCCAGTTCGGGCTGGTGACCATCCCGGTCAAGCTCTACCTGGCGACCGAATCGGACTACACGATCCGCTTCAACATGCTCCACGAGAAGGATCACTCGCGGATCCAGATGAAGACGTGGTGCCCGGTCGAGGACGAGCCGATCTCCCGCGCCGACACGGTCAAGGGCTACGAGTACGCCCCGGGCGAGTACATCGTGATCACCGACGAGGATCTCGAGAAGGTCCCGCTCAAGACGGTCCGCTCGATCGAGATCGAGCAGTTCACGAAGGCCGACGACGAGGACGACACGAGCACCCGCTTCGTGAAGCAGGCCTACTACCTCGAGCCCGACAAGATCGGCCGCAAGCCGTTCTACCTCCTCCGCTCGGTCCTCCAGGAAGAGGGCCTCACCGCGATCTGCAAGGTCGTTATCAAGGACCGCGAAGCCCTCGCGGCGATGGATCCGTTCGGCGACACGATGCTCCTGACGACCCTCCACTGGCCCGATGAGATCCGCTCGACGAAGGAGCTCGACCTCCCCGACGAGGACTACGACTTCAAGCCGGCCGAGCTCGCGATGGCCCGCCAGCTCGTGTCGGCGATGACCGGCGAGTTCGACGCGGCGGACTACAAGGACGAGTACCGCGATGCCCTGATGGAGGTCATCGAGTCGAAGATCGAGGGCCACGAGGTGAAGGCGCCCGAGCCGGCCGAGGATGGCGGCAAGCTGATCGACCTGATGGCGGCCCTCGAGGCCTCGGTCAGCGCCGCGAAGGCCGCTCGCAAGGGCGAGGAGCCCGTGAGCGTCGCCGACGCGAAGAAGGCCCGCGAGGACAAGGCCGAGAAGCCGGCCGCCAAGACGGCGACGAAGGGCCGCAAGTCCGCCAAGGCCGACGAGGACGAGGCCGAGGAGGCCGCTCCGGCGCGGAGCCGCAAGCGGAAGACGGCCTGACCGCCGCCGACACGGCAGACTGAGCGGCGATGCCGCTCGAGCAGTACTGGAAGAAGCGCGACTTCGGGCAAACGCCCGAGCCGGCGGGAGCCATTCCCGGCGCGGGGACCGGCCGGTTCGTCGTCCAGCGTCACCGCGCGACGCGGCTCCACTACGACTTCCGCCTCGAGATCGAGGGCGTCCTCGTCAGCTGGGCCGTCCCGAAGGGCCCGACCCTCGACTCGACGGTCCGCCGGATGGCCGTCCACGTCGAGGACCACCCGATCGAGTACTTCGACTTCGAGGGCGTGATCCCCGCCAAGCAGTACGGCGCGGGCGACGTGATCGTCTGGGACTGGGGGACCTGGGAGCCCGAGTCCGAGACCCCCGATCCCGGCAAGGCGATCCGCGACGGCGAGCTGAAGTTCGTCCTCCACGGCCAGAAGGTCCGCGGCCGGTTCACGATCGTGCGGACCTCCCGGCGGCCCGGCTCCGCGCCGGCGACGGCGTTCGAGGACGACAGCGAGCAATGGCTCCTGATCAAGAAGCGCGACGCGACCGCCGTCGCCGGCTGGGATGCCGAGGACCATCCGCAGAGCGTCAAGACCGGCCGGACGAACGACGAGGTCAAGGCGAACCGCGACGCGATCTGGATCAGCGAGCAGCCGGCGGCGGTCGCCCAGATCCATCTCGACGGGGCCGTCGAGCAGAAGATGCCCGACAGGCTCGAGCCGATGGCGGCAACCCTCGCTACGCGGGCCTTCACCGATCCGGATTGGCTGTTCGAGATCAAGTGGGACGGCTACCGGGTGGAGGCGGTCGTCCGGGACGGGACGGTCAAGCTCTGGACGCGGAGCCTGAAGGACGGAGAGACGTATTTCCCGAGCCTGCTCGCCTCGCCGGCCTCGTGGATCGATGCCCGCGAGGCGATCGTCGATGGCGAGGTCGTGGCGCTGGACGAGGCGGGCCGGCCCGACTTCTCGCTCCTCCAGGAGCGGATCAGCGAACGGCGGGCTGGCACGAAGGGCGAGCGCGCGGCCAGCGGACCGCTCGTCTACCAGGCGTTCGACCTGCTCTACCTGGATGGGCGGTCGCTCCTGAAGGTGCCGCTCGAGGACCGCAAGCGTCTCCTCCGGAGCGTCCTGCGCGAGACGACCCGCGTCCGCTACGCCTCGCACGTGGTCGGGGAGGGCGAGGCGTTCATGGCCGCCGCCGCCTCGCAGGGCCTCGAGGGGATCGTCGCGAAGCTCCGTCGCTCCAAGTACGAGCCGGGCCGGCGGAGCCCGGCCTGGCTGAAGCTCAAGGTGCGGCCGGAGCAGGAGCTGGTGGTCGGCGGCTGGACGCCCGGCGAGGGCAACGCGCGTGACCTCGGCGCGGTCGCCGTGGGCGTGTACGAGGACGGCAAGCTGCGGTTCTGCGGCAAGGTCGGGTCCGGGTTCACTGCCGCGACCCGCAAGCGGCTGCTGGCGCTGATGGAGCCGCTCGTGGTGGAACGGCCGGCGTTCGACCCGCCGCCGCCGAAGGACTGGCGGAACCGCTGGGGCGGCGACCTCCGGGGGATCACGTGGATCCGCCCGGAGCTCGTGATCCGGGCCGAGATCGGCGGCTGGACCCGGGACGGGCACGTCCGCCAGACCTCGTACAAGGGGATCGAGGCCGGACGCGACCCGCTGTCGGTGGTCCGCGAGGAGGCGGTCGCGTCGTCGTCCGCCGTCCGCGAGGCCGAAGCCGCGGAACCGGAGGCGCTGCCGTCGACGGACGGGCCCGAGGCGGCGTCCGGCCGGATCGGCGAGGATTTGGCGATGCCGGCCAAGAAACGCGCCCCGTCTCGGGCCGCCTCCGCGGCGGCGCCTCGGTCCACCGGGCCTGATGGCCTCCCCTGGACGGCCTCGGCCGAGGAGCTCGAGCGCCTGGCCTTGATGCCCGTCGAAGGGACATGGCACGTCGGCGGGGAGCGCGGCGAGGACCTGAAGCTCACGAACCTCGACAAGGTGATCTTCGAGCCGCACCCGGTCGACGGCGGCGATCCGGTCACGAAGCGGGAGCTGGTCCGTTACTTCGCCCGGATCGCGCCGGCGCTGCTGCCGCATCTCGCGGAGCGGCCGCTGAACCTCCACCGATTCCCGAACGGCGCGTCGGGTCCCGGCTTCTGGCAGAAGGACACCCCCGACACGGTCCCCGGCTGGATCCGGCGCTGGAAGGAGGTCGGGGTCGAGGACCGCAAGGCGAACAGCCACGTGATCGCGGATCGCGTCGCGACCCTCTCATGGCTGGGCAACCAGACGGCATTCGAGGTCCACGCCTGGACCTCGCGCCTCGAGGAGCCGTTCCGGCCGACGTTCGCGCTGATCGACATCGACCCAGGCGCCAAGACGACCTGGGAGGAGACCCTCGTCATCGCCCGGCTGTACCGGACGGCGCTCGGACACCTCGGGGTGCGCGGCTATCCGAAGGTCACCGGCCAGCGCGGAATCCAGGCGTGGATCCCGATCGAGCCGAAATACTCGTTCTCCGAGACGAGCGACTGGGTCGAGGGGATCAGCCGCGCGATCGGGGCGACCGTGCCCCACCTCGTGTCGTGGGAGTGGGCGAAGGGCTCACGGGGCGGTAAGGCACGCCTCGACTACACCCAGAACCAGCCGATCAAGACGCTCGTGTCGCCCTACTCGGTCCGGCCGGCGCCGGGCGCGCCGGTCTCCGCGCCGATCACCTGGGACGAGCTCGACGATCCCGAGCTGCGCCCGAACCGCTGGACGATCCGCACGATCGTCGAGCGCGTCGACGCCGTCGGGGACCTCTTCGCGGCGGCCCAGACGGACCTGCAGGTGCTGCCGCCGCTGGGGTGAGCCCTGGCGACACAGCGAAGCACAACGTTCGAGACCCTGGAGGTTCGTCCGGCCTTGAGCTCGTGGATCTCGAAGCGAAGGTCGGCACGGACTCGCTGCAAGTCCCCGGACACGCCCGATGGAGTGCCTTCCCCGATCAGCTCCGCCAGGCGGAGGGGTCCCGTCGCGCGTAGGGCAGGACGAACCAGCCGAGCAGGGATTCGCCCGTCGATTGGTCGAGGTAGGAGGGGCGGAGCGCCGGGTCGAGGTGGATCGTGACGGTCACGTCGTCGCGGTCGGGCCAATTCGGGTCGTACAGGCGCAGGGTCACCCCCCGCCCGTCCTCAGCGTAGCCCCAGGCGATCACCTGGTGGTTCTTCGTCAATGCGTACGGGTTCATCGCGGCGACCCGGATCAGCCCGATCGGCACGAGCTCACCCCGGTCGAGCGCGGCGCGCGCCATGGGCCACTCGCGCTCGTACGTGGAGCGGGCCCGGTCACCACCGAACGAGCCACCGAGGGCCATCCGCAGCCAGAACCGGAGCGGGACGGTGAGCAGGTAGAGCGACTCCACCTGGCGGCGGACGATCGCCTTGAACCGCGGCGAGCCATTGGCGAAGGGCTCCCGGTCGGGCGGGACCGCGACGTGGGCAGCGTGCAGGTCGGCGACCGTGTAGACCATCCCGCCGCATAGCCCGTGCGACGCATCGCCGACCCCGATCGCCCGCGGATCGAAGGGTCCGAGGGTCACCGTCGGGCCGGGCGGCCACGCGTTCGCGAAGTGGAAGCCGTGGGTGCTCGGCGCGAAGTTCGGGACCCGCTGCTCCTTCATCGCGCGGATCGTAGACCGGCGCTGCCTCCCGGGCGTTCGTGGTTGCGCCACCGCTCCGTGGGGCGGGCCGGCTCGGGCGAGCCTGCGGTCCCGGCGCCGCGGTCTAGCGGGTGACGCTGACGCGCACGATCCCCGGCGGAACGCCGAGCGCGGCCAGGGATCCGACGCTCGGATCGAGGACGTCGAGCACGAGCAGGTACTCGCCGGACGCCACCGGCGGGACGAGCGAGAGCGAGACGTCCGCTCCGGCGCCGGGCGCCAGCGCGGCCGGCAGGACCGCTGTCGTGGTCGCCGCGCCACCACCACCGCCAGCCCCGAGATCGACCCAGCGCGCGACGAGCGTCGCCCGAACCGCTGGTTCCATCTCGGCCTTGCCGATCGCCGGGAGGACCGCCGCGTGGCCCCACGCCGTCCGGCCGAGGTTCGTCACGTGGACATCGAGGGCGAACGGCTTGCCCGAGACGGCGGTCGCAGAGGCCGGGACCTTGTAGGCCGCCGTCACGGGGCCCGTCACGCGGACGATCAGCGCGGGAACGAGGGCCTGGGTGGCCGCGTCGTACGCCAGCCCGTTCGGCTGGTGGACGGTCGCGACGAGTCGATAGAGGCCGGGCGCCGTCGGGACGGCCACCGGAACCGACAGGCCACCGGTCTTCAGTCGCTTCGCGCGGACCGGCGCCACGACCTCGCCGGCCCGTTCGGGCACGACCAGCTCGTCGGATGGGGCCGCCGTCGCGGTCGTGCCCGGGTCCGCGTCGTCGGGCGCGGGTGTGGCCGCGGCCGGGCCGCCAGGCGCCGGCGTGGCGGTCGCGCCGAGGGCAACGCCCGTGTCGAGGAGATCCCAGCGGATCGCGACCATCAGCTGGTCGGGCAGCAGCCCGACGGCATCCTGGGCGACCGGCAGGGTCAGCGTCGTGTGGCTGCCGGCCGTCGGCGGGCTGGCCAGGTCGGGCGACCCGAACGTCACCCCGAGCCCGGCCAGGGTCGGCTCGAAGATCGGCAGCGCTTCGTCCGGTGAGGCGACGGCGCCGGCCAGGACCCGCCCGGCCAGCAGGTGGGGCTTCAGGACGATCGAGCGGTGGAAGCCCGAGTCCTCCCCGTCCGGATCCATCATCGCGACGGCTCCGCGCGTTCGCTCGCTCGCGAACGAGAGGAAGTGGTCGTTCACGTTGGGAGCCGACCGCCACAGCGCTTCGACGCTGCCACGACCGCGCAGGACCGAGCGGACGTAGTAGGCCGGGCCGAGATACGCATCGGCGATGACCGCGCCGGCACCGGCCCGGAAGAACCCGGCGGCGTAGTTGTCGACGCGCTGCTGGGCCTGGTCCAGCGTCCCCTCGTCGAGCCCCGGCTCGGTGTTCCCGCTCGCGTAGCACAGGTGGCTGAAGACCACGACCGCGTCGGGCGCCAGGTGGACCTGGGCCCCGATCTGGTCCTCGCCGAAGTACTGGTGCGTGTCGGCCGCGCCGGCGGACGGATTCAGGCCGAACCCGTCCTGCGTGGGCGGGTAGAGCGCGTCGCGGTAGATGCTGGGCCAGCCATTGCCATGGCCGAGGTACACGACGACCGATGCGCCCTCGAGCGCCGCTTTCACCTTGGGCCAGGTGGCGTCCGGCGAGTAGACCTTGACGATCTTCGAGGTGTACGGCGCGGCCGCGGACGCAGCTTCGTCCGCGAGACGGCGGTAGTAGGGGGTGGCGCTGCCCGCCGGTCCGACGATCAGGACGACCTTCGGGGCGACGTGCTTCGTCACGCTCCCGCCCGCCGAGCGGGCGGCAACCGGCGCGGCGCTGGCCAGGACGAGGCCGAGCGCACTGACGAGGGCGAAGCGAGCGGCGCCCGAGACGCCGATCCGGGAATGGAACACGCCGATATCGAGCTCCCGCGGTCCGGCCGATCATCGTCGGCGCGACCTGACCGCACCATACCAACAAGACATTCACTGCCCGTTCGCGAAAGGTTCACTCGCAATCACCGGTGCCGCGCCGCACCGAACCCGCCGCGAATGACCCTAACCTTTACGTGAACGGCAACGTTGTGGCATCATGACCCGCAACGATGAGCCACCTCGACCACGCACCCACGGCATCCGGCGGCCCCGCCACCGACGAGCGGTCCCTCCTCCGGATCCAGGAGGTCGCCGCGGTGCTGGGCCTGACGACCCGCTCGATCCGCTACTACGAGGAGATCGGCCTCCTCGAGCCCGCCGCCCGCTCCGAGGGCGCCTACCGACTGTTCGATGACGACGACGTCGAACGGCTCCGGTTCATCAAGGGCCTCCGTGACGACGCCGGCTTCAGCCTCGCCGAGATCGGCCGACTGCTCGAGGACGAGGCGACCCGGACCCGCAACCGGCTCCGGTTCCGCAGCTCGAAGGACGCCCTCGAGCGGCGGGCGATCATCGACGACGCGATCGATCGGGTGAGCCGTCAGATCGACTCACTCCAGGAGAAGCAGGCCCGCCTTGCCGAGATGATCGCCGAGGCCGAGGGCCGCCGCGAGCACCTCCGAGCCCACGTCGCCGAGCTCGAGGCCGGTCGGGAGCCCGCGCCGCACGATCACGAGCCCAGCTCCGCCTCGCGCTCCGCCGCCACCCGCGCCCCGAAGCGATGAGTCTCGCCGCGCACCCCGGCGTCCGCGCCCTCCGCCACCACAACTATCGGTTGTTCTTCAACGGTCAGCTGATCTCCCTGATCGGAACCTGGACGCAGCAGGTCGGTGAGGCCTGGCTCGTCCTCCAGCTCACTCACGACCCGCTCTGGCTCGGGATCGTCTCGGTCGCCCAGTTCGGCCCGGTCATCGCGTTCGGCCTGTTCGGCGGCGTGATCGCCGATCACCTCCCGAAGCGCCGGACCCTGATGGCCACCCAGTCGGTTGCGATGACCCTCGCGTTCATCCTCTTCGGGCTGAGCGCGACCGGCGTGATCCAGGTCTGGCACATCCTGATCATCGCGATGATCCTCGGCTTCGCGAACGCGATCGACATGCCGACCCGTCAGTCGTTCGCGGTCGAGATGGTCGGGCGCGACGATGTGGCGAACGCCGTCGGACTGAACTCGGCCGTCTTCAACGCCGCGCGAATCGTCGGTCCCGCCGTCGGCGGCATCCTGATCGGCGTCTTCGGCGTACCGATCGCGTACCTGATCAACGGGCTCAGCTTCATCGCGGTCATCAGCGCGTATCGCCTGATGCGCGACACGGAGATGCGGGCGGCGCCGCGACCCGACCGGCCGAAAGATGCCCGCGACGTCCTCCACAACCTCCAGGAAGGCGTCCACTACGTCCGCTCGACCCCGATGGTGCTCCTCGCCGCGTCGACCGTCGGGCTGGTCGCCACCTTCGGCATGAACTTCTCGGTGCTCGTGCCGCCCCTGGCCGACCATGTCCTGGTCGTGGGCGCGACCGGCTACGGCTTCCTCATGGCGGCCTCGGGCGTCGGCTCGACCGGCTCTGCGCTGAGCATCGCCTTCACGGCCAGACCTTCGCCGCGCGTGCTCGCGATCGGGGCGATGGCGCTCGGGGTCGGCTCGCTGATCCTGGCCTGGTCGCGCGCGTTCCCCCTGTCGCTGCTCGCGATGCTGATCTGCGGCGCGGGCGGCGTCGGGATGGCGGTGACCGCCAACACGACGATCCAGCTCAACGTCCCGGACAACCTGCGCGGCCGGGTGATGAGCGTCTACACGACGATCTTCGCGGGCTCCGTTCCAGCCGGCGGGCTCGTGATGGGCGCGATCGGGTCATCGATGGGCGTCCCGAGCGCGCTGGCGATCGGTGGCGTCCTGAGCGTGATCACCGCCGTGGGCTCGTGGCTTTGGTTGAACCGGATCCTGGCGAGCCGGCGTCCCTCACTCCGCGAGCTGGCGGGCTCCGCCACGGCCGCCGCCGACATCGGGGCGATCGACCCCGAAGGGCGCTCGGCGGGAACCCTCAGCGGCTCGTCACGCAGCTGATCATCTGACGCACCGGAGGCGGCGCCGGTCGAGCCCCTAACCGAGCTCCGCGATGTCCGCGAGGTGCTCGGCCGCCGCGAGGGACGCCTCCAGCGACGAGCCGCTCGGCCACAGCGCGAGGTGCTCCACGCCGATGTCCGCCCAGCGCTCGATCTCGGCCCGGACCTGCTGGTCGTCGCCGCGGATCGCATACGGCCGCGCCGATGATTCCGCGGGCTCGTCGAACGCGACCCGCACCCGCGCGGAGAGGGTCGGCATCGGACGGCCGGCCGCCTCCGCCGCCGCGCGGATCGTCGGGATCCGCCGGGCGTATGACTCGGGCGAAGTCGCCGAGGAGTGGTAGCCGTCGGCGAGCCGGCCCGCCCGCGCCAGGGCCGCGTCGTTCCGGCCACCGATCCAGATCGGCAGCGACGAGCGCTGCGCCGGCAGCGGCCCGAACACGAAGTCCGACAGCTCGTGGAACCGGCCCGAAAACGGCTCCGAAGCGCCTGACCAGAGATGCCGCCACAAGCGGATCGTCTCCTCGAGGTAGGCGCCGCGGACCGAGAACCGGTCGGCCACCCCAAGGTTCTCGAATTCCGCCTCGCTCCAGCCCACCCCGACGCCGGCGATGACCCGCCCGCCCGACAGCGCGTCGAGGGTCGCGAGCTGCTTGCCCACGACGACCCCGTTCCGCTGCGGGACGACGATCACCGACGTGCCTAGGCCCAGCCCGGGGTGCTTCGCGCCGACCCACGCCAGGACCTCCAGCACGTCGAAGTTCGTGCGGTAGTCGGCCGCGTCCTCCGAGGTGTCGACGAGGACATGGTCGGTCGTCCAGACGTCGGCGAAGCCGAGCCGATCGGCCGCCGCGGCCGCCGCCTCGATCGCCGGCGCCGAGGCGAGGCTGGTGAAGTTGGGGAGACACAGGCCGTAGCGCATCGGCCGATGGTAGGGCTCCCCGGGTCGAGCGGCCCTACCATCTCGCCATGCCCAACCGACTCGCCGCCGAGACGAGCCCGTACCTCCTCCAGCACGCCCGCAACCCGGTCGACTGGTATCCGTGGGGCCCGGAGGCGCTCGCCCGGGCGAAGGCCGAGGACAAGCCGATCTTCCTGAGCATCGGCTATGCCGCCTGCCATTGGTGCCACGTCATGGAGCGCGAGAGCTTCGAGGACGCGGCCACCGCCGCCGACCTGAACCGGGACTTCGTCGCGATCAAGGTCGACCGCGAGGAGCGGCCCGATCTCGACCAGGTCTACATGGGCGCGGTCCAGGCGATGACCGGCGGGGGCGGCTGGCCGATGAGCGTGTTCCTGACGCCGGATGGCCGGCCGTTCTTCGGCGGCACGTACTTCCCGCCGCGGCCGCATCACAACCTGCCCGCGTTCCGGGACGTGCTCGCGGGCGTCAACCGGGCGTGGCGCGAGAACCGCCTGGAGGTCGTCGCGGCGGGCCAGCGCCTCGTCGAGACGCTCGTCCAGCAGAACGCGCTGCCGCCGAGCGAGGGCGCGGCGATCCCCGACGAACCGGCCCTGGCCCGCGCCGTCGCCGCGCTCCAGGCGCGGTTCGACACGTTGAACGGCAGCTGGGGCGGGGCCCCGAAGTTCCCCCAGCCGATGACCCTCGACTTCCTCCTCCGGCGGATCGCCGCCGGCGACGAGCGTGGCCGGATGATGGTCCGGTTCACGCTCGATCGGATGGCCGACGGCGGGATCCACGACCAGCTGGGTGGGGGCTTCCATCGCTACGCGACCGACCCGATCTGGCTCGTTCCGCATTTCGAGCAGATGCTCTACGACAACGCCCAGCTCGCCCGGACGTATCTCCGCGCCTGGGCCGTCCTCGGTGTCGAGCGCTACCGCGACGTGGCGGTCGGCGTCCTCGACTACCTGGTCCGCGAGCTCCGCCGCGACGACGGCACCTTCGCCGCGAGCCAGGACGCGGACACGGGCGGCGTGGAGGGCGCGACCTTCACGTGGACGCTCGACGAGATCGGCGAGGCCCTCGGCGACGAGGCGGCGACGGCCGAGCTCGCCCGGGTCTACGGGATCCGGGCCGGCGGAAACTGGGAGGGCCGGACGATCCTGTCGCGGATCGAACCGGCCTCGGCCGATGACGGTCGGGTCGACGATGCGCTCGAAGAGCGGCTCGCGTCCGCCCGGGAGCGCCTCCTGGCGGCGCGCGCCCGGCGCGCCCAGCCCGCTCGCGACGACAAGGCGCTCGCGGCCTGGAACGGGCTCGCGATCGGGGCCTTCGCCGACGCGGCCCGGCTGCTGCCGGCGCCCCTCGCGGAGCGGTACCGGGCCGTGGCCCAGGCGGCGGCCGAGGCGATCCTGGCGGGCCTCCGCGACGACGATGGTCGGCTCGGGCGCTCCTGGAAGGACGGCCGCTCGAGCGGCGCCGGCGTCCTCGACGACTACGCCGACCTGGCCGACGGCCTGCTCGCGCTGTACGGCGCGACGTTCGACGAGCGCTGGTTCGTGGCCGCGCGCGATCTCGCGGCCGTGATCCTCGATCGGTTCGAGGACCCGGCCGGCGGGTTCTTCGACACCGCCGACGACCACGAGGCGCTCGTCACCCGGCCCAAGGATCCGCAGGACAACGCGACGCCGTCGGGCGGGTCGATGGCGGCCCTCGTCCTGCTCCGGATCGCGGCGCTGACCGGAGACGAACGGGCTCGGACGGCCGCCGAACGCGCGATCGCCGCGGTCGCGCCGTTCCTCGAGCGCTACCCGACCGGGTTCGCGAACTGGCTGTCGGCTGCGCAGCTCGCGCTCGACGGTCCGCTCGAGCTCGCGATCGTCGGCGACCCGGCGTCGGCCGCGACGCGCGCGCTCGTCGCCGTTGCCCGGTCCGGTGGCCGCGACGACATCGTGGTGGCGCTCGGGGACGTCGCCCGGGGCGGGCCGTCCGCGGTCCCGCTCCTCGCGGATCGGATCGCGATCGATGGGCGCCCGACGGCGTACCTTTGCCGCCGGTTCGTCTGTGAGCTGCCGGCCCGGGACGCCGACGCGCTCCGCCGCCAGCTCGACCAGAGGGGAGTGCCGCGATGAGCGATCAGATCTTCCGTGACGAGGACGATCCCGGCCGGCCGATGCCCGCCGACGCGACGCCGTGGTCGGTCTGCCTGCGCTGCCGGAGTCCTCAGGGCTCGCTCGGGGTCACCGAGCTGCGGACCGGCGGCATGGGCGGCGCCGCGCATCTGCTCCTGGGTCAGTGGGCCGAGGTCGGCGAGGGCAAGCTCCCGGTCGAGCTGTTCCACTGCGCCACGTGCGGCCACCTCGAGCTCCGGGCACGCTCCTGAGACCAAATCCGTTGACCGCGCCGGCGGCTCCCGGCGACCGGGCCGTGCCGCGCCTCGCGGCGACGGTCGTCCTGCTCCGGCCGTCGGCGGCCCGCGGGCCGGCCGAAGTCCTCCTGATCCACCGGCCGGACACGATGGCCTTCGGGCCGGGCCTGCATGCCTTCCCCGGCGGCAAGGTCGACGAGGAGGATGCGTCCGCGCCGGCGCTCGATCGTCCCGACGAGCTGACCGGCGCGGCGGCCGACGAGCGGCTCGCCACGATCCTCGGCCCGCGCGATGCCCTCGCCGTCCATCGGACCGCCGTCCGTGAGGCGGCCGAGGAAGTGGGTGTCGTGCTCCGGCCGGCGGAGCTCGCGCCGATCGCGCTCTGGACGACGCCGCCGTTCATGCCCCGCCGCTACGCGACGTGGTTCTTCGTGGCGGACCTTCCGGCCGGTGCCGAGCTCGCCTTCGAGCCCGCCGAGGTGGCGGCGCACCGCTGGCTGACCGCGCGCGACGCGCTGGAGGCGAGGGCGGAGCGGGCGATCGACATGTGGGTACCGACGACGAGCGTGCTCGAACGGCTCGTCGAGCTCGATGTCTGGACGGCCGCCGAGGTCCGCGCTCGGATCCGCATCCGAAGGCCCGACCCGCCGGCGATCGTCGCCGCCACGGATGGCAGCGTCACGATCGCCCTGGGCAGCACGGGCGGGACACCGGGCCGGCCCGGCCGCGCCGAGCTGATCGGCCGGCGCGCGGTGGTGGTCGTCGATCCGGGCGACCAGACCGAGGAATCGATCGACTTCATCGGGACGACCGCCGCGCAGCGCGGGTCGACGATCCGCGCCGTCGTCCTGACCCGGCCCGATCCCGATCATGCCGCGGGCGCCGAGGCGCTGGCGACCCCGCTCGGGATCCCCGTCCTCGTCGCGCCGGGCGCCGGCCGCTGGCTGCCGTACGAGACGGTGACGCTGACAGACGGAGAGCTCCTCCCGACCGACGTTCCCGCCAGCGTCCGCCTCGGCCCGCCCGGCTCGGGCGAGCTGTCGATCGTCCTCGGCTCAGCGAGGTAGCGACGCGCCCAGGTTGCGGATGAAGGTCAGCCCCAGGTCGACCTGCTCGCGCGGGGCGTACGGGCCCGGCATCAGGAAGCACGGCCGGCCCGACAGGGCAACGCCGGCGAGCTGGCCCCACGGTTCGGCGATGGGCCGCGCGGCCACGATCTCGGCGACCCGTTTCCAGACGAAGACGACCGCCGCCGGCCGCCAGATCGCGACCTTCTGCCAGAGCGGCCCGACGCCGGCCCGGAGCGTGGCATCGGTCGCCTCGTCGCGCGGACTCGGGATCTTGTGGAGGTCGGTGATCCCGTGGCCCGCCGCCGCCAGCGCGTCGTCGGCGGTCTCGATCGGCGTCGCTCCGGGGAGGATCTGGGCGACCATCAACCGGCCCCAGAACGCGCGCCCCAGGCGGCCCTGGAAGTAGTGGCCGGCCTCGACGCTGACCGGCGACGGGTTCAGGCCGACGAACAGGAGCCGGTCGCGGAGCGGCGGGAGGTCCTCGAGGGTCTCGACGGGGCGGCCGTCGAGCACGAGCGTCGTCCGGTGCGAGCCCGGAGCCGGCCGCTCGATCTCGATCGTCAGGACTTCGGCTCCGCGTCGCCGTCCTTGCGCAGCTTCGCCGACTCGCGCCGCGCCTCGCGGACGCCGCGGCCCAGCATCCCGCCGATCCCCGGCAGCGTCTTCGGGCCGCGCCACACGAGGACGATCACCAGGACGACGATCAGGACGACCAGCACGTCACTCATGCGCGGATGGTACTCGCCCGCCCGGCGCTCGGACCGGGTGCCTTGAGCTGCGCTGGGTCGGGCGTCGGGTCAGCGCCGGATCAGACCCGCGGGCGGAGGGCGACCGGGATCACCAGCCGGATCGACGTTCGGCGCGCCGAGAACGCGACGACCTTGTTGTCGATCAGGTCGACGGCCCGTGCGGCCGCCATCACCTCGACATCGCGGAGCGTCGATCCGCGGCCCTTGCGCGAAACGACCCAGATCGCGCCGTTCGGTCGGAGGCTCGGACGAAGCCGGCCGAGGGCCTCGAGCTCCGCCGATGAATCGGCCGCCAGGAAGACGAGGTCCGTGTCGGACGGTGCCGGTTCGCCGATCGTCACGTCGCTCGTCCGATCGGACAGCCGCTCGGCGAAGGAGCGGCCGTTCTCGAGCTCCTCCTCGTCCTCGACCGACCCCACGATCGTGACCCGCATCCCCGGCCGCACGCCGAGCTTGTCGAGGACCGGCGCCGTGTAGATCCGCTCCATCACCGGTATCGTGCCATCGATGCCGGACGACCCGCTCCTCGTCTTCGGCCCGCGGTCGACCGACTACGACTTCGGTCCGTCGCATCCGTTGACGCCGCGCCGGTTCGGGCCCGGCATCGACCTGCTGCGCGCCCTCGGCGCGGAGGCCGGCCTGGCACCGGAGCCGGCATCCGACGACGACCTCCGGCTGTGCCACACCCCTGCCTACATCGACGTCGTCCGGCGTTTCTCGGAGGCCGACCACGGCTGGATGGAGCCTGAGGCCGGGATCGGGCCGTTCGGCGACAACCCGCCGTTCCACGGGATGCACGATGCCGCGGCGGCCGTCGCCGGTGGCTCGCTGCGGGCGATCGAGGCGATCATCGAGGGGCGTGTCGAGCACGCATTCCATCCGGGGGGCGGGCTCCACCACGCGATGCCGGGTCGGGCCTCGGGGTTCTGCATCTACGACGACCCGGCCCTGGCGGTCGCGCGGGCCCGGCAGCGGGACCTGCGCGTCCTGTACGTGGACCTGGATGTCCATCATGGCGACGGGGTCGAGGCGATCCATGCGGCCGACCCGGGGGTCCTGACCGTGTCGTTCCACGAGACGGGGCGGTCCCTGTTCCCCGGGACGGGTTTCACCGACGAGATCGGCTCGGGCGATGCCGTCGGGACGGTCGTCAACGTGCCGCTGCCGCCCGGGACCGGCGACCGGGCCTGGCTCGGAGCGGTGACGTCGTTGCTCCCCGACCTGGCTGCCGCGTTCCGGCCCGCGGTCGTGGTCTCCCAGCACGGCGCCGATTCGCACGCCTGGGACCCGCTTGCGCACCTCGACAACACGGTGACGGCGATGGGCGCCGCCGCGCGCCTCGTCCACGACCTCGCTCACGTGCACGCCGGCGGCCGCTGGCTCGCGACAGGCGGCGGTGGCTATGACGCGTACCGCGTCGTCCCCCGAACATGGTCGCTCGTGTGGCTGGCGATGGCCCATCGCGACGTCCCGGCCGAGACGCCCGCGGCCTGGCGCGAGCGTTGGGCGACCGAGGCCGCGCGGTACGGCCAGGCACCACTGCCACGGACCTTCGAGGACGCGCCGACCGCCACCGACCCGGCGGCGGTCCGGGCGATCGAACGGACGGTCGACGCCGTCCGCTCGGCGGTCCTGCCCTCCCTCTCGGCCCTCGGCGAGCGGGCAGGCCCATGACGGCGAACGGCCCGGATCCGCGGGGACCCGGACCGTTCCGTCGGTGTGGCGACCTGGCTCAGCGGATCACCGGCGCGGTCCCGCGCGACGCGACCGGCGCTCGCCATGGGGTGCCGAGGAACGGCAGCAGGTAGCGATCCAGGCCGTAGTAGCCGGCCACCTTCCAACCGAGCATCAATCCGACGGCCATCGTGAACAGGACCGGATTCGTGGACGCGGAGCCGGCGAGCAGGAACGACATGTTCATCAGCGCGCCGAAGAACGCGGCGACGCCGGTCAGCGCCCCGAGGAGCAGCCCGATCCCGATCGCCATCTCGCCGAACGTGACGAGCCAGGCGAACCAGGTCTCGTGGTGCCCGTTCAACAGGAGGTTGATGAAGTCGCGGTACCACTCGAAGGAGATCGGCGGCTTGCCCTTGTCCGGCATCGCCACCGCGCCCTGCCAGTACGCGGCGAGCGCGGAACCGCCATCGAGCCAACCGCCGCCGGTCATCTTGTGCCAGCTCGCTTCGATCCACGAGAAGCCCAGGAACAGGCGGATCGGCAGCCAGAACAGGCCGGCCTGCGTGTTCGAGAAGAGGTACCGGGCGAAGGCGGGTCCTTCGACCTGGACCTCGGTCGCGCCCGCCTCCTTGCGGTCGCGGAACATCAGCACCACGACGGCGATGAAGAGGACCCAGAACGCGACCGTCGCGACCGTTCGCACGGCGTCGCTGATGTTCTCCGGGTTGAACCAGGGGTTCTCCATCCAGAACAGGATGAGGGCGGCCACGACCCCGAGGCCGGTGACCATCCGCCGATCGGTGCGCATCAGATCCTCCACTGGCGAGGCACCACCGAGCCGGCGTCGGCGAGGTGCGGGACATCTGCTCGATCGTCCGGCCCGCTTCGATGCCGGTCGCGGGTCCGTTGGCCCGTCCTCAGGGGCCGATCCGCCCGATCCGCGCGACGCCGATCGGGCCGGGTTGTCCAGATTCTGCCGCTTCCGGAGTCCGGCTTCACCGCCCGACGCGCACCCGCCGGGGTGGACCGTCGAGGATCGTCACCCGGCCGCGCTCCACCCGGGCCCAGAGGATCGTCGGCCCGGGCCATCGGTTCGAGGGATTGCGCAGCGCCGCCAGGGCCGCGGACGAGGAGCCCGGGAACGCCGCTCGCAGGGTTTCCTCGAACGCTCGAACAACCTCGCGATTGGCCGCCGTGGTGCGAAGGACGAGCAGTCGCGAAATCGGAACGGACGGCCGGCCTGCCGAGAGCATCGACCAAGCCGTTGAGGACGGCAGCGCCTCAGCTTTCGCCTCGCCCCACCGGATCTGCTGTTCGAGGCGGCGGATTGCCGACTGGATCTCCGTGGCAATCACCAGTTCGCCGGGATTCGCGAACACCGCATCGATGACACCGCGAACGGGGCGCCAGACAGGCACCTCGACCAAGCGCTTCCAATCGCGATGGATCTCACCAAGCAGGGCCTCGCCGATCGGCGCCTGGATATGATCACGGATCCTCGGTCCAGCGCTGGGAAACAGGCGGACGCTGACGTCGGCGCCCAGAACGTCCGCGACCGCCCACAGCGTCGCGAGACTCGCCTCGACCACTCCGCGTTCGATCTCCGAGAGGTGCCCTGGGGTCAGGCGGGCCGCCGCGGCCACCGCTCGTAGCGAGAGGTGAGCGTCCTCGCGGAGCCGGTGGAGCTCCTCGCCGATGGCACGCCGGCCCTGCTCGGCGCGACGTCCGCTGGTCGTCCGAAGGTCGCGCCGGCTGAGTGCGCTTCGGGTCATCCGTGCATCCAACACGGCGGGGCTTATCGGTCGCGTATCGGATCGACCGGCGTTCGGTTTCACCGGACGAATTGCGGCGCTGAGGTCCGCCGCCGCCGCCGTCCGACTCGTTCGTTCGGGCACAGCGATCATCTCGCCTGCTGGGCCGGTCTGGTGACCCAAACGCGGGAAAACGTCGGGTGTCACCGAACACCCGGGGCGGCGGGGCGACCCGCGACGCGCGACCCGCCACGCTCGAGGATTTCGAACGGGTGGTCGAATTGGCGACTCGCCCCTATACTCGCTGGTCCCGTGGCCACCGTGACGCTCCCACCCCGCGACGCTGCCACCAACGATCCGCTGGCGCCGTTCTCGCCGGCCGTCCGGGCCTGGTTCGAGGGGTCGTTCGCGGCGCCCACCCAGGCCCAGGCCGAGGGCTGGGCGGCGATCAGCCAGGGCCACCACACGCTGATCCACGCGCCGACGGGCAGCGGCAAGACGCTGGCCGCCTTCCTCTGGACCCTCGACCGCCTCGCGACCAGTCCGCCGCGACCCGCGCCCACTCGCGCCGACCCGGGCACGGTCCGGGTCCTGTACGTCAGCCCGCTCAAGGCCCTGACCTACGACGTCGAACGGAACCTGCGGGCGCCCCTCGCGGGGATCGGCCTGGCCGCGGCCCGCCTGGGGGCGCCGGTCCCCGACATCACGGTCGCCAGCCGCACCGGTGACACGCCGCAGGAGGACCGGCGGAATCTCGCCCGCCGCCCACCCGACATCCTGATCACGACCCCGGAGAGCCTGTACCTCCTCCTAACGAGCCAGGCCCGCGACATCCTGCGCGGCGTCGAGCACGTGATCGTCGACGAGGTCCACGCGATCGCCGGATCCAAGCGCGGCGCCCACCTGGCCCTGAGCCTCGAGCGACTCGAGCGGCTCGTGACCCAGAAGGAGGGGGCGAAACCGCCGCAGCGGATCGGCCTCAGCGCCACCCAACGACCGCTCGAGCTGATCGCGGCCTTCCTCGGCGGCGTCGGGCCGGATCGCCAGGTGACGGTGGTCGACGCCGGCGCGCGCAAGCCGCTAGACCTCCAGGTGATCGTCCCGATCGAGGACATGACGGCTCCCGGTCAGGTCCTGCCGCTCGACGAGCAGCCGGGCGGCCCGGCGGCGGGTCCCGAGGCGCGCGCCAGCATCTGGCCGGCGATCCACCCCCGGATCCTCGAGCTGATCCGGACCCATCGCAGCACGATCGTCTTCACGAACAGCCGGCGCCTGAGCGAGCGACTCGCCCAGCGCCTGAACGAGCTTGCCGGCGAGGAGCTCGTCCGCGCCCACCACGGCAGCGTCGCCCGTGAGCAGCGCGTCCAGATCGAGGAGGACCTCAAGGCGGGCCGCGTCCCGGCGATCGTCGCGACGAGCTCGCTCGAGCTCGGGATCGACATGGGCGCGGTCGATCTCGTCGTCCAGGTCGAGAGCCCCACCTCGGTCGCGAGCGGCCTGCAACGGGTCGGCCGCGCCGGGCACCAGGTCGGCGCGCCGAGCAAGGGCGTGATCTTCCCGAAGTTCCGGGGCGATCTTCTGGAGGCCGCGGTCGTGGCCCGCCGGATGCACGAGGGCGCGATCGAATCGACGACGATCCCGCGCAATCCGCTTGACGTGCTCGCCCAGCAGCTCGTCGCGATGACCGTGATGGACCCCATGCCGGTCGACGAGATCCTGGCGACGGTCACGCGGGCGACACCGTACGAGACGCTGAGCCGCGAGGTCCTCGAGGGCGTCCTGGGGATGCTCGCCGGCGCCTACCCGAGCGACGAGTTCGCCGAGCTGAAGCCGCGGGTCACCTGGGATCGCACCACCGACGTCGTCGCCGGCCGCCGTGACGCCCGCGTCGTGGCGGTGACGAGCGGCGGGACGATCCCCGATCGCGGGCTGTTCGGGGTGTTCATGGTCGGCGAGGCCGGGACGCCGGGCCGGCGGGTCGGTGAGCTCGACGAGGAGATGGTCTACGAGAGCCGCGCCGGCGAGGTGATCACGCTCGGGGCGAGCAGCTGGCGGATCGAGGAGATCGGCCACGACCGCGTGACCGTGTCGCCCGCACCCGGCGTTCCGGGCAAGCTGCCGTTCTGGCACGGCGACGCGGTGGGCCGGCCGATCGAGCTGGGCCGGGCGCTCGGGGTGTTCGTCGGCGAGGCAGAGGCCGATCTGGGCGGCGGCGCCAGGGGCCGGGCCGGCACGATCGCCCGACTCCGCGAACACCACGACCTCGATGCGCTGGCGGCCGAGAACCTCGTCGCCTACCTCGAGGACGAGCGCGAAGCCGCCGGCGCCCTGCCCACCGACAAGCGCGTCGTCGTCCAGCGCTTCCGCGACGAGCTCGGCGACTGGCGGCTCGTCATCCTGACCCCGTTCGGTGGCCGGGTCCACGCGCCGTGGTCGCTCGCCCTCGAGGCCCGCCTCGGCGAGCGCCTGGCCGGCGAGGTCCGGACGATCTGGTCCGACGACGGGATCGCGATCCGCCTGCCCGACGGCGACGACGTCGTGTCCGTGGCGGAGGAGCTCCTCTTCCCCGACCCCGAGGACGTCGAGGACGTGGTCGTCGGCCAGGTCGCCAGCTCGGCCCTCTTCGCGTCGCGGTTCCGCGAGAACGCGGCCCGGGCCCTCCTCCTGCCGCGCCGCCGGCCGGGGACGCGAACGCCGCTCTGGCAGCAACGCCAGCGCGCCGCGGATCTGCTCGCCGTCGCCAGTCGCTACGGCAGCTTCCCGATCCTGGTCGAGACCTACCGCGAGGTGCTCTCCGACGTCTTCGACCTGCCGGCCCTGCGCGACGTCCTGGCCGGGATCGCCCGGCGCGACATCACCGTCCACAGCGTCGAGACCCAGCGGGCCAGCCCGTTCGCCAGCTCGCTGCTCTTCGACTACGTCGCCGCCTACATGTACGACGGGGACGCCCCGCTCGCCGAGCGGCGGGCCGGCGCCCTGACCCTCGACCGCGACCTGCTCCGCGAGCTGCTCGGCCAGGAGGAGCTTCGCGAGCTGCTCGATCCGGACGCGCTCGCCGACCTGGAGCTCAGTCTCCAGGCACTCACCGAGGATCGCCGCGCCACGACCGCGGATCAGCTCCACGACCTGCTCCGGCGGCTGGGCGATCTCTCCGATGACGAGCTCGCGGCCCGAGCGGAGGGAGGCACCGCGAGCGCGGACGCGTGGCTCCGCGAGCTCGTGGCGTCGCGCCGGGCGGTGGCGGCCCGGATCGCGGGCGACGATCGCTGGATCGCGATCGAGGATGTCGCGCGCTACCGCGACGGCGTCGGCGTTGCGCCGCCGGTCGGCGTCCCGGAGGCCTTCCTCGTCCCGGCGGCGGCGGCCCTCGACGGGCTGCTCGCGCGCTGGGCTCGGACGCACGGCCCGTTCCTCGCGCCCGAGCCAGCCAGACGCTGGGGCCTCCCGATCGGGATCGTCGAGGATGCCCTGGAACGACTGGCGGCCGCGGGGACGATCCTGCGCGGCGAGTTTCGCCCGGGCGGCGCGGAGCGGGAATGGATCGATCCCGACGTGCTGCGGCTGCTCCGGCGTCGCTCGCTGGCGCGGCTCCGGCGCGATGTCGAGCCCGTGGATCCCGCTGCGTACGCCCGGTTCCTGCCGGCCTGGCACGGCGTGTCGCCCCTCGGCGAGGCGGGCCCACCGCTCCGCCAGGAAGCCGCACTCGAGCGGCTCGCCGAGGTCGTCGACCAGCTCGCGGGGGTGTCGCTCCCCGCGAGCGTCCTCGAGCGCGACATCCTCCCGGCCCGGGTCCCCGGCTACCAGCCGCGCCTGCTCGACGAGCTGGGTGCGCTCGGCGAGGTCCGCTGGGTGGGACGCGGCAGCCTGGGCCGTGATGACGGCCGGATCGCGCTGATCCGCCCCGGCCGCGAGCTCATCGCCCCGGCGGCCCCCTCGGATGGCGGCGATCCGGCCGCTCGCCCGTCGGACGCACGCCACGAGCGGATCCGCGAGCACCTGGCCGCCCGGGGCGCTTCGTTCTATCGCGAGCTGCACGCCGCAGCCGGGGGTGGCTCCGACCGGGACGTGCTCGACGCGCTGTGGGATCTGGTCTGGGCCGGCGAGGTCACGAACGACACCTTCGCGCCGCTCCGGGCGCTGCGCTGGAAGCGGACCGCGCGCGACGCTCGTGGGGCGCGCCGTCCGAGCCGCCTGACATCCCTCGGTCCGCCCGAGGCGGCCGGCCGCTGGTCGCTCGTGCCGGCGGCCACCGGCACGCCGACGGAACGGCTCCACGCGACGGCGCTCGCCCTGCTCGACCGGCACGGGATCGTCACCCGGGACGCCGTTGTCGCCGAGGGCGTCGAAGGCGGCTTCTCGGGCATCTATCCGATCCTGCGGGCCCTCGAGGAGGCCGGCCGGATCCGGCGCGGTTACTTCATCGACGGCCTGGGCGCCGCCCAGTTCGCGCTCGCGGGCGCAATCGAGCGACTGCGTGCCGTTCGCGACGGCGCACGAGATCCGGGCGAACGGGAGGTGGTCGTCCTGGCCGCCGCCGATCCGGCCAACCCGTACGGTGCCGCGGTCCCGTGGCCGCGTAGAGGCGAGGCCGACCGGCGGCCGTTCCAACGGGCGGCGGGCGCGTCGGTCGTGCTGGTGGACGGCGTGGCCGCGATCTATGTCGATCGCGGTGGCGGCTCGCTCCAAACGCTGCCCGCGGCCGATGATCCGGAGGTGGCGGTCGTTGCGGCGGCGGCGCTTCACGCGTTGCTCGCCGATGGTCGAGCGCGAGAGGTGGTGATCACGAAGGTCGACGGGGAACCGGTCGCGACATCCCCCTTCCGGGAGGCGCTCGTCGCCGCGGGCTTCGTTGCCGGCTACCGAGGGCTGGTCCTGCGGCGCGCGGTGGACCGGCCGGCCGCGCGCGTGCCCGCCCGGGCGTCCGGTTACCGCTGACCCGCCCATGCCCGAGGGCGACACGCTCCACCGGACCGCCAACGGCCTCTCGCCGCACCTGGTGGGTCGAGCCGTCACCGCCGCGCGCGTCCGGCCGGGCGGGCCCCAGGTCCAGCGGATCGTGGGGGCGACCATCAGCTCCGTCGAGGCGCTCGGCAAGAACCTCCTGATCCGCTTCGACAACGGTCTGGAGATCCGGACCCATCTCCGGATGAACGGCTCGTGGCACCGCTACCGTCCGGGCGAGCGCTGGCGGCGCTCGCCGGCCCGGGCCCGGCTCGTCCTGGAAGTCCCGGGCGCCGTGGCCGTCTGTTTCGACGCCCCCGTCGTGGAGCTCTTCGAGACCCGCGCGGAGGCGATCCATCCGACGTTCGCCGCGCTCGGCCCGGATCTGCTGGACGCGGCCTGGACGGACGCGCACGAGGACGAGGCCGTCCGCCGCCTGGCTGATCCAGACCGCGCCGCGCTCACGATCTCGGCGGCGCTCCTGGACCAGCGCGCGCTCGCCGGGATCGGCAACATCTGGCGGAACGAGACGCTTTTCCACGAACGGCTGGGGCCGTGGGTCCGAGTCGCCGATCTCGACGAGAGCGACCTCCGACGGCTCGTCCGGCGGGCCCGCGAGCTGCTCCGGGCGAGCGTCATCCTGCCTCCGGGCAGGTCACCGATGTGGGTGTATGGGCGGGCCGGCCGACCGTGCCGGCGCTGCGGCACCCTCGTGCGGTCGGCCCCACAGGACACCACCGTCGCGCGCACGACGTACTGGTGCCCGGCGTGCCAGGCGGGAAACGGGAGTGACGATGGCGGCGATCGCCGTCCGCTGTGAGGGCAGCCGCTCCACCGGCTGGACCTGCACGGTCACCCTCCGTGAAGGCGGCCTCGAGATCTCGACCCACCGCGTCCGCGTCCAGGCCGACGATCTGCAGCGTCTCGCGCTGGACGCATCGGAGCCCTCCCGACTCGTGCAGGAGTCCTTCCGGTTTCTCCTCGAGCACGAGCCGCCCCAGATGATCCTGCGGGTCTTCGACCTGGCGGACATCGGCCGCTACTGCCCCGAGTACGAGCCGGACATCCGGCGCCGGATGGGGGGTCCGGCCTAGGGCCTGGGCGATCCGCGGTCGTATCATCGCCGCCGATGTGTGAGCACTTCGTGGCCCGCGCGGGCGAGCCGTTCCGGCTCGACGAGCTGTGGCCGTTCACCGGGCAGCTGGAACGGTTCGGGATCGCCGGATTCGGCTGGGGCGCGGCCTGGCTCGGCGGCGACGGGCGCCTGGTGAGCCACCGCGACATCCGCGCGTTTCGCGACGACCCCGCGGCAGCGGACGTCGGCGCCACCGAGACGACGAGCGTCCTCGTCCATCTCCGGCGGCCCTCGAAGCTGTCGACTCTCCAGCTCTCCGACACCCAGCCGTTCGACGACCCCGCGGGCAGATTCGCGTTCAGCCACAACGGCGACCTGCGCCGTTACGCCGACTTCCGACGGCGATATCGGGCCGAAGGCCGGATCCACGGCCGGGCCGACACGGAGGTCGGTGCGCGCTGGCTCGAGGATGCCTGGGGCGACTGCCCGACCGCCGGCGATGCGCTCCGCGCGCTCCACGGCACCTTCGAGGGGAAGGCCAACCTGGCAACGATCGATCGGGCCGGTGGCGTGGTCCACTACGCGGGCAACGACGAGAACCCGGTCTTCGCCTTCCGGCTCGGCCGGATCGGGCTGATCGCCACGGCCCTGTACTCGATCGATCGCTCGCTGTTCCAGCTCGTCGCCCCGGGCGCCACGGAGCGCCGGCTGGCGCGGCCCGGGGTCGCCCTGGGACTGGCCCCGGACGGGAGCGCCTTCGCCGCCTGAGGACCCCGTCGCGGCTCGCAACCGCAACATCGGGACAGCGCGAGCGTCGTACGCTTCGACCGAGGGCACGTCCGGGGGGAGGGAGGGGACCGGTGACCGATCGTTCCGGTGCGAGCGGCAGCTCGCCGAGCACGCGCCCGACCGCCGCACTGCCGACCTCCGCGCTCGTGCGGATCTCCCTGTTCTGGCTCGGCCTGACCTCGATCGACGCGGTCGTCAACGCGGCCGTCCAGTCGCGGATCAAGTTCGAGCACCTGGTCGAACCCGGGACCGAGGGCAGCTCGCTCGCGCTCGTCGCCGTGCTGACCTTCGTCTTCAGCGTCGCGATCCAGCCGACCGTCGGCTCGATCTCGGACTACGCCTCGACGCGTTGGGGCCGGCGCAAGCCGTTCATCGTCGGCGGCGCCCTGTTCGACGCCCTGTTCCTGGTCGGGATCGCGACGGCCAACTCGCTCCTGGCGATCGCCGCCTTCGCGACCCTGCTCGCGCTCTCCACGAACGTCGCCCGAGGGCCGTTCCAGGGCTACGTCCCGGATCTCGTGCCCGACCGCCAGGTCGGCCTCGCCAGCTCGATGGTCGGGCTCATGCAGGTGCTCGGCAATGTCGTGGGCTTCGCGCTCGCCTCGCTGGCCGACATCCAGGGCAACGTCGGCCTCGCGATCATCGCCGTCGCCTGCGTCGAGCTCGTCACGATGGCCTCGGTGGTCCTCCGCGTGCCGAACGGACCCCCGGCCAAGCCGCGCGAGGGCCGGTCATGGGTCGCGATCGCGGCCGAGACGTGGGGAACCGACATCCTCCGCGAGACCAGCTACCTGTGGCTCCTCGCTTCGAGGCTGTTCATCCTCATGGGTGGGGCGGCCGTCCTGAACTTCGTGAAGCTCTACCTGGCCGACGTCCACGGCCTCGATCAGGCGGGGACCGGCGCCGCGTTCCTGAACATGCTCGTCGCCGCGACCGTCGTCAGCCTCCTGGCGATCGTTCCCGCCTCGCGCCTGTCGGATCGGTTCGGGCGCAAGCCGGTGATCTACGTCTGCACCGGGTTCGGCATCGCGGGCGTGGGCCTGATCGCCGCGGCCCCCGATCTGACCGTCGCGACGCTCGGGGCCGCGCTGTTCGGTGCCTCGCAGGGAACATTCCTCGCCGTCGATTGGGCGCTGATGACCGACATCATCCCGAAGGCCGCGTCCGGTCGGTACATGGGGCTCTCGAACGTCGTGACGGCCTCGTCGACCACGATCGCCGTCGCGATCGGCGGCCTCGTCATCGACGCGCTGAACCGCTCCGCGGGGATCGGCACGGGCGAGCGCGTCGAGCTGACGCTCGGCGTCCTCTACTTCGCGATCGGCGCCGTGGCCCTAGTCCGCGTCCACGAGCCGGACCGGCGCCGGCTGCGCGTGGATGCCGCCACGGCCGCGTAGTCGCTAGTCCGGATCCGCGGCGGCCCCGGCCGAGCCGGCGGTGGGCGGATCGGTGGGGACGGTCCTCCGGCGGTCGTCCGGCGAGCCGTGCGGCAGCCCCAGCCACGTCCGTGCGCGGCGGATCCGCGAGCGGCGCTCGCGCCGCCACCGCTCGAGCAGTGAGCGCCAGGTCCGCGGTCGGAGCGAGGCGAACGGATCGGGCTGGCGCCAGAGGACCGGGACGAGCGCCCACAGGAACACGATGTAGTCGAGCCGGAGGGGCCGCCGCCCGAAGCCGAAGAGGGCGGTCAGCTGGGCGATCGTGCCGGGCAGGGTCGCCAGGCTGAGGGCGATCGACGCGACGAGGAACCCGAGCCCCCACAGCCGGGCCCGCGGCCGGAGGACGATCATGAACACGATCGGGACCCACTTCATCCAGCTCGCGATCGCCCACAACGCGCCGGCCAGGATCGGGCCGCTGAACTGGGCGCCCCACAGGAGGAGCGCCAGGAGCAGGTTGATGTTGCCCGTGTCCAGGTTGGCCCCGAACGGGAAGCCCAGGAGCGCCACGGTGATCGCGGTCGCCAGCGGCCGGCGGCTGTAGGCCCAGTGGATCGTCCAGAGCAGGCCCAGGATCGTCCCGCCGCGCCAGACGAACCACGCCACGTCCCACGGCATCAGCGCCCAGGGCGCGAACAAGGGGAGCATCCACGGCGCGTAGACGTACGGCAGGAACGGCCCCGTGGGCCGGTACGGATCGCCGCCGCCGAGCCAGATCCGGACCGCGGCCCAATAGGCGCGGGCGTCGGCCCCGGCCGGCTCGCCGCGGGCGACGAGCCCGGCGGCGATGCAGCCGAACGTGATGATCAACAGGGTCATCGCCAGGATCCGGCGCCGGTCCCGAATGCGGCTGACCTCCTGACGGAGGGCGCGCCGGATCACCGCGTAGCGCCGCCGGTGCGGACTGCCTGACACGTGCGGTGCGACCCCTCGGCTCGCCGCGTCACTGGTGGTCATCGGGCGTCATTCTCGCACCGGGCCGGGTCGTTTCCGTTCGCCACGGCGATGTCGCTCGCCTCGCGCAGGATCGGTTCGCCGCGGGACGCCACGCGACGAACGCCCGCGGGTCGCCGTCGTCGAACCGGGGTGATCGCCGCCGGACGGCCCCGGAGCGGCGCCGGTGCGGCTCGGCGCCCGGAGCGCACGCTATCCTTCCCGGGATCAAGCGAGGGAGCGCGCGTCCGTGACTGACGGGACCGTCATCATCATCGGCGGGGCCGAGGACAAGGTCCGGGATCGGGTGATCCTGAACCGGTTCGTCTCGCTGGCTGGCGGACGCGACGCGACGATCGTCGTGATCTCGACGGCGTCGTCAATGGGCACCGAGGCCGGCGAGCGCTACCGCCAGATCTTCACGGATCTCGGCGTCACGACGGTCCGGCCGCTCCACGCGGCGACCCGGCCCCAGGCGAACGACGAGAGCGTCGCCTTTGCCCTGCGTGACGCGACCGGCGTCTTCCTGACCGGCGGCAATCAGCTGAAGCTTGCCTCGCAGGTCGGCGGGACGCGGCTGGCGGATGCGATGCTCGAGCGGTTCCGACACGGAGCGGTCATGGCGGGGACCTCCGCCGGCGCGTCGGCGATGTCGAGTCACATGATCGCGTTCGGGGCGTCGGGAGCCACGCCGAAGCACCGGATGGCCCAGATCGCGGCCGGCCTCGGGATGCTCCCGGGCGTCATCGTCGACCAGCACTTCCAGCAGCGGAACCGGCTGGGCCGGCTGCTTTCGCTGATCGCCCAGAACCCATCGCTGCTGGGGCTGGGCGTGGACGAGGACACGGCCGGCGTCGTGGGTCCGGATCACGTGATGGAGGTCATCGGGCGTGGCTCGATCACGGTTGTCGACGGGTCCGCCTCCGAGACGGACGCCTGGGAGGTTCGCGGCCACAAGCCGCTGATGATCAGCGGCGTCGTGCTCCACTCGCTGCCGAGCGGCTACCGGTTCGACCTGCGCCGCCGGCACCGGCTCGCGACGCCGACGCTCCACGCGCTGCCCGGCGGCGAGGCGGCCTCGGGCTGAGGCGGCGCGACGCCTGCACTGCCGGGCGTTCCGTGACCGCCGACCGTTCACCGAACGGGGCCGGCCCAGCAGCCCGAGGACGGCGCCCGCTACACTCGGCCGACTGGCACGAGGGGCAGGAGGGAACCGTGGCCCGGACCGCACCGCAGCCTCGCGAGAAGAAGGCCGGGTCAGCCGAGCCCGCGGCGACAGGGTCAGCGCCCGGCGCTGCCGCCGGGGCGCCGTTGGCGGTCGCCAGACCTCGCCGCCGCGCTGCCGACGGTCACGCGAACGGCAGGCGCCCCGAGCCGAGTCTCCGGATCGTCGAGACCCGGATCCTCCGCGGCCCGAACTACTGGGCTCGCGAGCCGGTCGTCCGGATGGTCGTCGACCTGGGCGTTCTCGAGGAGTTCCCGAGCAACAAGATCCCCGGCTTCACCGATGCCCTCGTGGGGCTGCTGCCCAGCCTGGAGGATCACGCCTGCTCGCTGGGCCGGCGGGGCGGCTTCATCACGCGGCTCCGCGAAGGGACGTGGGCCGGTCACATCGCCGAGCACATCGCGCTGGAGCTCCAGAACCTCGCCGGCACCGACGTCCGCCACGGCAAGACCCGCGGGACCGGCGAGACGGGCCGCTACAACGTGATCTACGAGTTCCGCGAGGAGACCGTGGGGGTCGAGGCGGGCAAGATCGCGGTGGCCCTCGTCAACCATCTCGTCGCCCCGGACGACGAGGCCATGAACCTGGACTTCATGGCCGAGCTGGAGCGCTTGATCCGGCTCGCGGAGCGGGCCGCGTTCGGCCCGAGCACCCAGGCGATCCTCGACGAGGCGGCCTCGCGCGACATCCCGTACATCCGGCTCGATCGCCATTCGCTCGTCCAGCTCGGACAGGGCGTTCACCAGCAGCGGATCCGGGCCACGATGACCTCGAAGACGTCGGGGATCGCGGTCGACATCGCGAGCGACAAGAGCCTGACGAACCGGCTCCTCGACTCGGCCGGCCTCCCGGTTCCCAAGAGCGCGGTCACCGACACCGAGGAGGACACGGTCGCTGCGGCGATCCGGATCGGCTTCCCGTGCGTGGTCAAGCCGCTCGATGGCAACCACGGCCGCGGCGTCCATCTCGACCTGCGCTCGGAGGAGGCGGTCCGGGCCGCCTTCCACGGGGCGCGCCGCGAGAGCCGGAGCGGCGATCTCGTCGTCGAGAGCTACGTCGCGGGCAACGACTACCGCTGTCTCGTGATCGGCGGCAAGGTCGCGGCGATCGCCGAGCGGGTCCCGGCCAGCGTGACCGGCGACGGCGAGCACACGATCCGCCAGCTCGTGGACGTGGCGAACGCGGATCCTCGTCGCGGAATCGGCCACGAGAAGGTCCTGACCCGGATCAAGGTCGACGCGGCCGCCGAGGAGCTCGTCCGCGAGCAGGGCTGGGGGCTGGACGACACGCCGCCCCCTGGCACGTTCGTGAAGCTCGCCCTGACCGGCAACATGTCGACGGGCGGAACGTCGATCGACCGGACGATCGAGGCCCACCCCGACAACGTCGAGATCGCCGAGACGGCCGCCCAGATCGTGGGCCTGGACATCGCCGGGATCGACTTCATCTGCCCCGATATCGCGACGCCCGTCCGGGAGACCGGCGGCGCGATCGTCGAGGTCAACGCGGCGCCGGGCTTCCGGATGCACACCCACCCGACCGAGGGCGAGCCGCAGTACGTCGCCCGGCCGGTGATCGACGGCCTGTTCCCGCCGGGGTCCGGGGCCCGGATCCCGATCATCGCGGTGACCGGCACGAACGGGAAGACGACCACGGTCCGGATGATCGCCCACATCCTGAAGCTCAAGGGTCGGCGCGTCGGGATGACCTCGACGGATGGGATCGTCATCGACGGACGGCTGATCAAGAAGGGCGACATGTCAGGGCCCAGGTCGGCCCAGATGGTCCTCCAGAACCCGACCGTGGACACCGCGGTGTTCGAAGTCGCCCGGGGCGGGATCCTGCGCGAGGGCCTGGGGTACGACCGCAACGACGTGGCGGTCGTCACGAACGTCACCGGCGACCATCTCGGCATCGGCGGGATCAACACGATCGGCCAGCTGGCGAACGTCAAGGCCGTGATCGTGGAGTCCGTGCCGCGCTCCGGGACGGCGGTCCTCAACGCCGACGACGGTCACGTCTACCGGATGGGCCGGCACTGCGCCGGGAAGGTCGTCCTGTTCAGCATGTCGACCCAGAAGGGCGAGGACGGCTACGACCGGGTCGACGGCCACACGTCGCGAGGCAACGCGGCGTTCGTCCTCCAGCCCGGTCCCGAGGGCGAGCTGATCGTGCTCCGCCACGGCCCGCGCACGATGCCGGTCCTGTACACCCACCTGATCCCGGCGACGTTCGGCGGGCGGGCCCGGATGAACGTGGCGAACGCGCTGGCGGCGGCGGCCGCGGCCTGGGCGGCGGGAGCCCACCTCCACGACATCCGCCAAGGGCTCCGCACCTTCTCCACGTCGTTCTTCCAGGCGCCGGGCCGGCTGAACCTCCTGGACGTGGGCGGGATCCGGGTCGTCATCGACTACTGCCACAACGTCGACGGGATGCGCCAGCTCGCCGACTTCGTGGACCGGATGATGACCGAGCCGCAGTCCAGGGCGGGCCGGATCGGACCCTCGACGAACGGCCACGCCCGGAGCGGGCGGGCGATCGGCGTGATCGGCATCCCCGGCGACCGGCGCGACGAGGACCAGCACGAGTACGGCGCGATCGCGGCGCGCTCGTTCGACGAGATCATCGTGCGCGAGGACAAGAACCTCCGTGGCCGGGCGCCCGGCGTCTCGGCCGGGAACGTGATCGAAGGGGTGCGCGCGGCCCGGGCGGGTGGCGGCGCGCGAGCCCTCAAGGCCGAGAAGATCCTCGATGAGATCACCGCCGTCCGGGCCGCCCTCCGCCGAGCCGCGCCGGGCGACCTCGTCGTGTGCTGCGTCGACGAGGCGATCGCGGTCTACCGCGAGGCGATGGCGGCGGCTGGATCCGCGCGCGGCGCCACGGCGTTCGCCGACCCGGGCGAGCTCGAGGCCCCCGAAGGCTGACCATCCCGTGATGCCTCGCCCCTGGCTGATCCGGATGCGTTGGCTCGACCTGTTGTTCGCCCACTGGCCCGTCGACCCGGCCCCGCTGGAGCGGCTGATCCCGCCCCAGCTGGAGCTCGACCGGTTCGAGGACCAGGCTTGGCTGGGCATCGTGCCGTTCACGATGGACGACGTCGCGCCACGCGGTGTGCCGGCGCCGGGCCGCTTCGCGACGTTCCCCGAGCTCAATGTCCGGACCTATGTCCGGCGCCGGGATCGGCCCGCGGATCGCGGAGTCTGGTTCCTCAGCCTGGACGCGGCGTCGTGGTCGACGGTGTGGGGCTCGCGGCTCATCTTCCACCTGCCCTACGTCCACGCCCGGATGTCGTCGCGACGTGACGGCGACGACGTGCTCTACCGATCGGACCGGGACGATGGGCGATGGCCGCCAGTTCGATTCGCAGCACGCTACCGGTCGACGGGGCCGCCGGCCCTTGCCGAACCGGGGACCTTCGACGAATGGGCGACGAACCGCCTCCGCCTGTTCTCGGTCGACTCGCGCCGGCGGCTCATCCACGGCGACATCGCCCACACCGCCTGGCCGCTGGAACCCGCGGAGGCCGAGCTCGACGCGGCCGAGCTGGCCGCCTCGCACGGGATCACCTTCCCGGGCTTCGCGCCGCGGCTCCGGTTCGCTCGCCGCCTCGACGTCCGCGGCTGGCTGCCCGTCCGCTCTCGGTAGCGGATCGTCGGACCGCCACCAGCGTTATTCCTGGCGTTCACGGTGCCCGATGGACGATTTGTCCGCCGGATTCGCTTGCACTCGCGTCGATCCAGCGCCGTCAGTGCTAGATCGTCCCCAACGAGCAGCGGATCAGTGCCAATAACGCTGACAGCGGTACGCGACGGTCGTCGGAGGATGCGGCCAGCTACGCCCGGCGCGGCCGCTCCTGGAGCCGTGGAATCAGCGTCGTCAGCTCGCTGCCGACGTCCACCGGACGAGCGCCGAGATCGGCCAAGAGCATGAAGACCTCCTCCCGCTCCTCGTGGCACATCAGGACGATCACCCGGGGCGCGTCGGGCTTCGCCGCGCCGTCGGCCCGGGCCAGCTCGCCGCGGAGCGCGTCCGTCTCCGAGTCGTACACGGTCACGTCGGCCGTCGATCGTCGAGCCGACGCGATCCCGGCCAGGATCTCGCCGATCACCGACTCCCGGCTGCGGCCGCGGAGGTACTTCTGCGTCTCCTTGATCGCGACCCGCTGCGCCCGCTGGCCCGCGATCCGGCCGATCCCACGGAGGGTGTCGTCCGGCCGATCGCCCGCGGTCCCGATGATCGCCGTGACCGGTGCCGCGCGGCCCGCCGCCCCGCCCGCGATCCCCTCGGCCACGTCGAGGACGGCGTTGACCCCGGCCTCGTTGTGGGCGAAGTCGACGATGACGATCCGGGCGCCCAGGCGGAACAGGTTCAGCCGGCCCGGTGAGCGCTCGGACGAGGGCTGGAAGTCGGCCAGGCCGTCGCGGAGATCGGCGAGCGTCACGCCGAGCCCGCGGGCCGCGCCCGCGGCGGCCAACGCGTTCGCGACGTTGTGCCGAGCCAGGCCGCCCAGCGTGATCGGCACCCGCTCGACTTCGACGATCCGGTGCTCGACCGGTTCGCCGTCGCGCTCGGCCGCGGCGGAGTGGCCGTCGATCTCGATCAGCCAGCCGTCGCGGAGGACGTAGCCGCGCCCGCCGCCTGCCACGGCCCGCCGGACGTTCGCGGCGCCACCGGTCCCACCGATCGAGAACATCGCGACGTTCGCCCGGACCCGCCGGGAGATCCCGGCAACGAGGGGGTCGTCCCCGTTGAGAACCGCCCAGCCACCTTCGCGGGTGGCCCGCGCGACGGTCGACTTCACCTCGGCCAGCTCGGGCAGCGTGTGGATCCCCTGGAGGTCCAGGTGATCCGAGCTGACGTTCGTGACGACGCTCGCATCATTCGACTCGTAGCCCATCCCGCGGAGGACGAGTCCGCCCCGCGCGGTCTCGAGGACGCCGACGTCGAGATCCGATCGTTCGAGGACCTGCCAGGCGCCGCCAGGTCCGGTCCAGTCGCCCGGCTCGACGAGCCGCTCGTCGACGAGGACGCCATCCGAGGTGGTCGTCCCGACGCGCTTCCCGGCCACCTTGAGGATGTGCGTGATCAGACGGGTGACGGTGCTCTTGCCGTTCGTGCCGGTGATCGACACGACCGGGATCCGCCGATCCGCGTCGCGGATCCAGGCCGGCGGCGTGGCACGCGCGTCGGCGATCCGCGCGGACCAGCGGGCGACCAGCCGCTCCTGGCTCCCCGTCAGGCGAGCTCGGCGAACTGATGACACGTCTCGCTCGGTCAGGGCCAGTGACGCTTCGGCGATCGTCCGCGCCCGTTCGGCGCCGAGCCATGGCGACGTGACGATCCAGTGGCCCGGGTCGGATGAGCGATGGACGTCGACGCCGCCGCTGCCCTCGCCGTGATCGGTCCGCAGGCGGCGGATCCAGGCGACGAGCTCGGCGATCGGCTGGGGCCAGTCGCGGGCCGGCACGACGGCGCCGAGATGGACGAGGGCGTGCCGTCCGGGGCTGCGCTGGCCGTACCACGTCCGGCGCCGCCCGATCGCGACCTCGACCTTCACCACCGGCTCGAGCCGGTAGACGTTGGGGCCTTCCAGGAGACGGATCTCGATCAGGCGCACGGTTCGGGGATCGTACTGCGCCGCCTCGCGCCGTTTCGAGGGCTGTCGCGCCTGCGCGACGAACGCCGTCGTCACGTGGTGCGCCGATAGACTTTCGGCGATGGACACCCTGATCGAACCGGGCGCTGGCGTCTCCGACGCGGAGTTGACGGCGCTTCGCGACACGGTGGCCGCGGCCGAGGCGGAGTACCTCGAGGAGCTCGCCCGGCTCGTCGACACCGACTGCGGCTCGTACACGCCGGCGGGCGTCGACGAGATCGGCCGTTTCGTCGGGTCCTTCATGGCCGCCGACGGAGCGCGGGTCGAGGTCCGGCCGGACCCCGACGGGCGGCTCGGGGCGACGGTCATCGGGACGTGGGACGGCGCCGCCGGGACGGCAGGCGGCCCGCGGATCCTCCTGATCGGCCACATGGACACGGTCTTCGATCCGGGCACCGCCGCGGCTCGACCGTTCGCGATCGATGCAGCGGGCATCGCCCGCGGTCCGGGCGTGACGGATATGAAATCGGGACTGCTCGCCGGCCTCCATGCGGTGCGCGCGCTGCGCGCCGCGGGGCCGCTGCCGTTCGAGCGGCTGACGTTCGTGGCGAACCCCGACGAGGAGATCGGCTCGCCGAGCTCGACCCCCCACATCCGCGAGATCGCGGCGGAATCGGACGTGTGCCTGGTCCTGGAGTGCGCTCGGGCGAACGGCAACATCGTGTCGTCCCGGAAGGGGATCCTCGACGCTCGCGTGGAGGTCCACGGGCGTGCCGCGCATGCCGGGGTCGAGCCGGAGAAGGGCCGCTCGGCGATCCTCGCCGCGGCCGATCTGGTGACCCGGCTCCACGCGTTGAACGGGCGCTGGGACGGGGTGACGATCAACGTCGGCGTGATCGGCGGTGGCACGCGGCCCAACGTCGTCGCCGAGTCCTGCTCGTTCGAGGTCGATCTGCGGGCCGTCCGCCGCGCCGATCTCGAGGCAGCCGAGGCCGTCATCCGCGCCGAGCTGAGGCGGCTCGCCGTGCCCGACACGACTGCCGAGCTGACCGAGATGGCGCGATGGTGGCCGATGGAGAAGCTCGAACGGTCCGGCCGGCTCGTCGACCATGCCGAGGCGGTCGCCCGCCGGCTCGGCTTCGAGATCCACGACCAGGCCACCGGCGGCGCATCGGACGCGAACACGACCGCCGGGATGGGCGTCCCCTCGATCGACGGACTGGGCCCGATCGGCGGACGGGACCACTCGCCCGCGGAATACCTGGAGGTCGCCTCGATCGTGCCGCGGACCGCGCTGCTCGCCGGGCTGCTCGCCGCGATCGGGCGCGACCCGGCCGTCCTGGGCTGGCGCGCCGGGTGAGCGGGCGGCAGCTCGTGTCGAGTGGCGGCCCGTACGAGGCGGCCTACGGCTACAGCCGCGCCGTGGCCGTCGGCGACGGCTGCTGGGTCGCCGGCACGACCGACGCCGGGCCGGACGGTCGATCCACCCACGCGGGCGACGCGGCCGGCCAGGCGCGGGCCGCGTTCGGGATCGCCATCCGGGCCCTCGCGGACGCGGGGTTCCGGAGCGAGGAGGTCGTCCGGGTCCGGATGTACGTGGTCCGGGCGGAGGATGCGACGGCCGTCGCCGGCGTCAACGGCGAGCTGTTCGGGTCGATCCGGCCCGCCGCCACCCTCGTCCGCGTGGCCGGGTTGATCGATCCGTCGCTCCTCGTCGAGGTCGAGCTCGAGGCGCGCCGCGCCTGACGATGGCTGGCGCGGATCGCGACTCGCGGCTGCTCGCCGGGCGACGCGATCAGCGGTCGGTGGTGCGCGTTGCCTGGCCCACGCGTCCGTAGACGATGGCGACGGCCGTCTTCGTCTGGTAGCCGCTTGCCTCGGAGAACATCGCGCCGGCGTGGCGGAGGGGCATGACCGTCATCGAGACGATCCATTCGCCGCCGGCGGCTCGGCGGCCGGCATCGTCGGCGACCGCCCCGAAGATCGCCCTCGGGTCGAGCTCCTGGCCGCTGTCCAGCGGCTCGTAGACGACGATCGCCTGATCCGGACCCGCCGGCAGCTCGACCATCTGGATCGGATCCATCGCGCCCCCTTCGAGCTACTCCCAACCGGCTCCGCGGCCGGCGATCGCGATGATGACCGCAACGAGCAGGCCGAGGAAGAGGTTCCGCCGCCAGGCGACGAGCGCGATGCAGGCCCCGACTGCCAGCCACGGCAGGCCGACGACGACGAGGGATTGGCCGTTCCGTGTCTGGACGACGGTGTTGACGGTCGCGAGCGAGGCCAGGACGGCAGGTCCCACCAGCTGGAGATAGGCCAGGGCGCGCCGCGGCAGCCGGTCGATCGCCGGGTTCAGGAGGCCGATCGCCCGCGAGGGATAGGTCACCGCCCACATCACGACGGCGAGCGGGACGAGGTCGGTGCTCACGACGGTCGGCCGCGGTCGTCGGTCGGGTGATCGTGGACCACTCCGGGCATCCCGAAGCGCTCGGCCGAGGCCTCGGTCCCGAGGGGCGCGGTCTCGCGCGCGGCAGCCTCGGGGACGAGCAGGCCCGCGAGCGGACCCGCGATGCCCCCCGCGATCACCCCGATCGTCGGATCCCACGCGACGGAGGCCGCGACCCCGATGACGCCCCCGGCGATGGCCGCGACCAGCTCGCGCCGCCCGGTCAGCAGGGTGACGGCGAGGCCGCCCATCGCGGCGGGGAAGATCACGTCGATGCCGAGCGCCTTCGGATCCACGACGGCGCCACCGAGCATCACCCCGGCGAACGTCGCCACGTTCCACGGGATCAGCGTCGTGACGATCGCCGCCCACCAGTAGCCGAAGCCATCGAACCGGCCGATCCGCCGGAAATGGGCGATCGTCAGCGCGAACGCCTCATCCGTGAGGAGGTGGGCGGCGACGGCCCGCTCCACGAACGAGCGACCCCGGAACCACGGGGCCATGGCCGCGGAGTACAGCACGTGGCGGGCGTTGAGCAGGAGCGTGAAGAGCGCGATCGCCGGCCAGCCGAGACCGCGCGCCACGAACCCGACGGCCGCGAACTGGGCCGCGCCCGCGAACGCCACCAGGCTGAACGCCATCGCCTCGAGCGGCGAGAAGCCGGCGCTGGTCCGCGCGGTCAGCCCGAAGACGAAGCCGAAGCCGGCCGCGCTGACGACGATCCCGAGGCCGTCGATGACCAGCTGGCGCCGAGAGGCGCGGAGATCGCCCGCGCCGCCCGCTGCGGGATCGGTCAGCGGAGGAAGGTCTTGGCGCAGGTTCCGTCGCAGACGACGAACAGGGCGTGCTTGTCCAGGGCGTAGCCGGCCACGTGGAGCAGGCCGGGACAGCCCGTCGTGGGGCATTTCCAGACCCACCAGCGGCTCTGCCCGTCGAGCGGGGTCGTCTCGGCCTTCAGCGTGTCGGCCAGACCCTCACGCGACGTTACGAGGGCACCCACGCGCGCCGAGCGTTCCGCTTCGGTCTCGCTCGTGTACGGGTAGTTCTGGCCGACGTTCGAGGTCACGGGGCCTCCCTCGGGCTGGGCGAAGAGAAGCCGGTGGCGGCAGTCGTGTGAGCGCAGCGCGCCACCGGAGCCCCGAGTCTAACGCGAGGACCCGCGAGACGGAATGACCGCGTCGTCCGTTGGCCTTGCGGCGCGGGCGCCCGGCCCGAGCGCTACCAGACCGCCGGCAGGCCGGCGCTCCGGGGGTCCGTGGCCGCCGCCAGGGAGCCGCCGTCCTGGGCCGGCCCGCCGTTCACGAGTTCGATCCCGTGGGCGTGCCCCAACGCGCCGTTGAACGGGATCGTTCGCTTCAGCGGATGGCCCATCGCCTCTAGCGCATCGAGCACCTCGGCGGCGTAGCGTCGCTCCGCGCGGACGTTGACGGGCGGGGTGAAATGGGCTGGGCCGTCCACGAACCAGCGTGGCGCCCCGACGGCGCTCGCGACGTCCAGCCCGCCATCGACCAACGCGGACACGACCTGGGCGTGGATCTGCGGCTGGGCGTCCCCGCCCATCGACCCGGTCACGATCCACGGCCGCCGCTCGCCGCTCCGGAACAGCATCCCGGGGAGGAGCGTGTGGAGGGTCCGCTTGCGCGGCGCCAGGACGTTGGGATGATCCGGGTCCAGGGAGAAGTACGAGCCGCGGTTCTGGTAGTGGATGCCGGTCACGGGATCGACGACGCCCGAGCCGAAGCCCATGTAGTTCGACTCGATCAGGCTGACCGCGTTGCCCGCCGCATCGACCGTCGCGAGGTAGATCGTCCCGCCGCCGCGCGGGTTGGTCGCCGCCGGCGGCATGGCGGCCCGGGCGGGATCGATCGAGCGGGCGAGCTCGGCGGCGTAGGCCTTCGAGATCAGCCGCTCGACGGGGATGTCCAGGAACTCCGGGTCCGTCAGCCAGCGATCCCGATCGGCCATCGCCAGCTTCGCGGCCTCGATCCCGAGATGGACCCAGCGCGCCTCGGCGACCCCGTTCGGCCCGAACGCCTCGGGCGCCGGCGGCTCGAAGGTCTCGAGGAGGTTCAGGAGCTCGAGGGCGACCATCCCGGAGCTGTTGGGCGGATGAGTCGTCACCCGGACGCCGCGGTAGTCGGCCGCGATCGGCTCCGTCCAGGTCGAGCGGTGCTCCCGGAGGTCCCCCGCGGTGATCAGCGACCCGACAGCGGCCAGCCCGGCGGCCTGCCGATCGGCCAGGTCGGAGTCGTAGTAGGCATCGAAGCCGTCGTCGGCGAGCCGCCGGAGGGTCGCCGCGAGGGCCGGCAGGCGGACCAGCTCGCCCGGGTGCCACGGGCGTCCGGCCGGTCGGTAGACCTGCTCGAAGCCCGATCCGGGGCCCAGCGCCTCAACGACTGCCGGGAGCGTCGTCTCGACCGCCGAGATGAAGCCGTCCCACGCGGGGAATCCGTCCTCCGCGAGCTGGATCGCGGGGCCCAGGATGTCCGCACGTGACAGGCGGCCGTGACGGGCGTGGGCATCGCCCCACGAGCGAACGGCACCCGGGACGGTGATCGTGTGCGGACCGCGCGCCGGCAGCGTCTCGAGGCCCTGGGCGAGCATCCGCCCCGGATCCGCGGCGGCGGGTGCCCGGCCCGATCCATTCAACGCGGTTTGGTTGCCGGTCGCCTCGTCCCAGATGAGCCAGAACGCGTCGCCGCCGATCCCGCACCCGGACGGCAGGACGACGCCGAGGACCGCATTCGTCGCGATCGCCGCGTCGACCGCGTGTCCACCGCCGCGGAGGATCGCCAGACCCGCGGCCGTCGCCAGATGATGCGGCGCGACGACGGCTCCGTGCCCGCCGCGGACCAGCGGCTGCGGGACGAGCGGGTGCGCCCGGGTCTCGACCTCGGCCATCGTCACGCGGCTCCCGGTTCGCTGGTTCCCGCCGCGAGCTCCGGCTGCTCCATCGCCAGTCGATGCTCCGCGTTTCGCAGGAATGACAGCGGCAGCAGCGCGACGATCAGGACGGCGATCGTTCCGAACAGGAGCCCGTCGATGCCCTGCCACTCGGCCGCGTAGCCGCCGATCAGGCTCCCACCGATCTGGCCGAACGCAAGGAACACCGAATAGAGGCCCATGATCGCGCCGCGATCCTTCGGGAATTTCTCGGACATGTCGGCGAGCAGGCCGACAGCGGCGGGAGTCGCACCCGCGAGGACGAACAAGCCCCCGGCCGCGACGGCGGCGGCCGCGAGCGGCAGGGCGATCGGCATCCCGTCCGCATGGTTCACGACGAACGCGCCAATCGCCATCACGCCGCCCCCGAGGATGCCCATGCCGATGATCGTGGTGCGACGGAACGTCTGGAACCGGTTGCCCCAGTACAGCAGCCCGGCCGCGAAGACGACGCCGATCGCCACGGCCGCGAGCGAGATCTGCATCGGCGAGAAGCCGCGCATCAGCAGCTGTTCGGGGAAGCGCGGATTCGCCCGCGAGAAGTTGAAGATCGCCTGGCTGAACCAGAGCCCGATCGAGGCGTTCACCGCGACCCATGTCGGGGCCAGGAGCCAGACGTGCGACGAGCGCAGCAGGTCGACGTAGCGGTGCAGGTCCATCCGGGGCCGCCGCGCGGCCGCCCGCCGTTCGGCCCGCTCGAGGCCCTGCCGATCTTCCACGCCGAGGAAGTACACGAGGAACGAGGCCCCGTAGACGAGCGCGTTCAGGAAGAACGCCGCCGGCCCGATCGCCGCGAAGAGCAGCGGCGCGGCAACGAGTCCGACCCCGATCCCCGCCAGCGTCGCCCCCTCGAACCGGGCGGCCGCCTTCCCTCGGAGCAGCTCGTTGCCCGCGGTCACGAGCGCGATGTAGCCCAGGATCGATGGAACGCTCGCCGCGGTCGACGCGCCTTCGAGGACCCGCGTCCCGCCCAGGACGGCGAGGTTCGTGGTCAGGCCCGTGAGGATCACCGCCACCGCGCCGAACGCCGGTCCGGCCAGCATCATCCGGTGGTGGCCGAACCGGTCGGACAGGACACCGAACAACGGCGAGAGGATCAGCTCGCTGACGTAGAAGGCCGCGTACAACCAGGCAATGGTCGTGGCCTCGATGAACGGGCCGCCGTGGAGGTGGAGCTGCGACAGGTAGATGCCCAGCATCGTCCCCGTGAGGCCGGTGCTGAAGCGGAGCGTGAAGGTGCCGCCGAGCACGGCCCAGAGGGAACGATCCATTCCCTTCCAGCGTAGCGGCTCGGCGGGATGGACCACGGCAACCGATGTCACACCCCTCGTACGGACGTTCGGCCTGCTCCGGTCGCGAAGTCGGAGCGCGAAATCTCGGCGTCCGCCCCCGTATCATCCGGCCCTGGGGAGTGCCACTCTGGAGGGAGCCGTGGCCCGCATCGCGTTCGTCACCGATTCGGCGTCCGACCTGGACGCGGCGGTCGCCACCGCCCGCGGGATCCGCATCGTCCCGCTGGAGGTCACCTTCGGCGACGAGAAGTTCCGGGCCGGGGTCGACCTGTCGACCGCGGCGTTCTGGGAGCGGATGACGGCGCCGGACGCCCCGTTCCCCAAGACTGCCGCCGCCTCGCCCGGCGACTTCAAGGCGATCTACGACGGGATCTTCGCCGAGGGGGCCGAGGCGATCATCTCGGTCCACGTCTCGGGCTCCCTGTCGGGTGCGATCAAGAGCGCCGAGATCGCGCGCGGGATGCTCGCCGACCGGGAGATCCACGTCGTCGACTCGCAGGGCGCCTCGATGGCGGAGGCGATCCTGTGCTTCCTGGGCCAGGAGCTCGCGGCGAGCGGGGCCGCGCCGGTCGAGATCGCCGCCACCCTGACGACGCGGGCGAACGACCTGCGCATGGCGGTCTCGCTCGAGACGCTCGAATACCTGAAGCGCGGTGGCCGGATCAGTGCCGCACGGGCGGCGCTCGGGACGCTCCTCTCGGTCAAGCCGATCATCGAGGTCGAGCATGGTCAGGTCGACGTCGCGGAGAAGCCGCGGACCCGCTCCAAGTCGCGCGAGCGCTGCATCGAGATCCTGTGCGAGCGGCCGATCGAGCAGATCTCGATCCTGCACACGATGGCCCCCGACGTCGACGCCTTCCGCGACGAGGTGATCCGGCGCGGCAACCTGAACCCGGACGATGTGATGGTCTCGATCGTTGGCCCCTCCGTGGGGCCGCACCTGGGCCCCGGCTGCGTCGGCGCGGCGGTGCTGTACCGGTCCGCCTGAGGCGGCTGGGAGGGGCTCGCCAACAGGCGGGCTGGCCGTGCCATTCGGCCGGGAGGATCAGGACCTTGGTTGCGGGTCGGTTGCGGCCGAGTTGCGCTAGGGTCATTCGGCGAGGACCGTCGCGGAGACGCCCGGCTATACTCGCAGCGGCATTTGACGCGCCGATCGCCCAACGACGCGAGCGGCGCCCCGTGGGGTCGTCCGGGAGACGACTCGGAACCTTGCCGCCCCGGCCCCGATCGGGGGAGGCGGCCACGGAGGTCCACTTCACACCATGACGACCGAGCACGTCGCCGCGGCGATCAACCCGTGGCAGGTCGCTCAGCAGCAGTTCGACCTGGCCGCCGAGCGGCTCAACCTCGACCCCGGCTTGCGCCGCGTCCTGCGCGAGCCGCGCCGTGAGCTGACGGTCCACTTCCCCGTGAAGATGGACGACGGTTCCGTCCAGGTCTACACGGGCTACCGCGTCCAGCACAACCTGGGCCGCGGCCCCGCCAAGGGCGGCATCCGCTACCACCAGGACGTGAGCATCGACGAGGTCAAGGCCCTCGCGATGTGGATGACCTGGAAGTGCGCGGTCGTCGGGATCCCGTACGGCGGCGGCAAGGGCGGCGTGATCGTCGACCCCAAGAAGCTCAGCCAGAAGGAGCTCGAAGGGCTCAGCCGGCGCTTCTTCACCGAGATCGAGGTCCTCGTCGGGCCCGAGAAGGACATCCCCGCGCCGGACGTCAACACGAACGCCCAGGTCATGGCCTGGTTCATGGACACCTACTCGATGCATGCCGGGCACACGGTCCCGGGCGTCGTGACCGGCAAGCCGATCTCGCTCGGCGGCTCGGAAGGCCGCAACGAGGCGACGGCGCGCGGCACGGTCTTCTGCATCATCGAGGCGTCGCGCCATCTCGGGATCGAGCTCGGCAAGGCCACGGTCGCGATCCAGGGCTTCGGCAACGCCGGCTCGATCGCGGCCCAGCTGATCAGCGAAGAAGGCTCCACGGTCGTGGCGGTGTCCGACTCGACCGGCGGCATCCACAACCCGGCCGGGCTCGACATCAAGCGCGTCGTCGCCTGGAAGAAGGAGCACGGCACGGTCCAGGGCTTCCCCGGCGCGACCGACATCACGAACGCCGAAGTCCTCGAGGTCGACTGCAGCATCCTGATCCCGGCCGCCCTCGAGGGCCAGATCACCGAGCGCAACGCCGGCAACATCAAGGCGAAGCTGATCGCCGAGGCCGCCAACGGACCGACCACGCCCGAGGCCGACCGGATCCTGTTCAAGAACTCGAAGTTCATGATCCCGGACATCCTGTGCAACGCCGGCGGCGTGACCGTCAGCTACTTCGAGTGGGTCCAGGACCTGAACCGCGATCATTGGTCCGAGCGAGTCGTCAACGACAAGCTCCGCGAGATCATGATCAAGGCGTTCCAGGAGGTCCTGGCGATCGCCCGCCGCGAGCAGTGCGACATGCGGACGGCCGCTTACCTCCTGGCGGTCCAGCGAGTGGCCGACGCGACCGCGATGCGCGGGCTGTACCCGTAGATCGTCGTTCCGCGACGCCGGCCGGTCCCGAGGACCGGCCGGCGTTTTCGATTCCCGCATCACCATCACCATCACCACCACGGACCGGTTGCGCGCCGTCCCGGATCGTCGTATCGTGACCTGACTGACCGGTCAGTCAATTTCGATGGGCCGGCATCGCCGAGGCTCCCGTGACCCGAGCGTCGTCCTCCAAGGCCCAGCACATCCTCGCCGCCGCCACCTCGGTGTTCGCCCGCCTCGGCTTCGGTCCAGCCCGGATGGACGACGTCGCCGCCGAGGCCGGCGTCAGCAAGGGCGGCGTCTACCTGTACTACAAGGGCAAGGACGAGCTGATCGACGCCCTCGTCGGCTGGCTGTTCGAGCGGGAGACGAAGCGGCTCGCCGATGCGCGGACGGCGGCGGGCTCGGTCGAGGATCGGCTGGTGAGGTTCGTCCACGGCTGGATCTCGGAGGTCAGCGGGATGCGCGCCGTCGCCCCGGTCGTCCTCGAGGTCTATCTGCGCTCCGTCCGGAACGCCCACGTCCGAGCCGGCCTCGAGCGGTTCCTCGATGCCTTCGAGGAGGAGCTCGCCGGGCTGATCGGGGAGGGGATCGCCAGCGGGGAGTTCCGCCCGGTCGACGCCCGGATGACCGCCGTCCAGCTCACGGCGCTCCTCGAGGGCCTCACCCTCTTTTGGCTGATCGTCCCGGATCGGATCGACCTCGTTCCGAACGCGGACGGCGGAATCCACCTCCTCCTCGACGGACTGCGGGCCCGGCCCGCGCCGGAACCGGCCCAGCCGGCTGCCACGGGAGCCGGGACGTGACCCGGGATGCCGTCATCTCGGTCGAGGCGCTCACCAAGCGATATGGCTCCGTGGAGGCGGTCCGGGGAATCGACTTCGACGTCCGGCGCGGCGAGGTCCTCGGCTTCCTCGGCCCCAACGGCGCGGGCAAGAGCACGACGATCCGTTGCCTGCTGGACCTCATTCGGCCGTCGGGGGGGAACGTCCGGATGTTCGGGCTCGACCCTCGGCACGACGGCGTCGCAATCCGCTCTCGGGTCGGCTACGTCCCCGGCGAGCTGCGACTGCCCGACCGGATGACCGGTCGCCAGCTGGTCGCGGCGGTCTCGATCGACCGAGGCCCCGTCGATCCCGACCGGCTTGCCGCGCTGGCAGAGCGATTGGCGGTGGATCTCGGGCGTCAGAACCGTCAGCTTTCGACCGGCAACCGGCGGAAGCTCGCCCTCCTCCTGGCGTTCCTCTGGCCGGTGGAGCTGCTGATCCTCGACGAGCCGACGAACGGGCTCGACCCCCTCATGCAGCAGACGTTCCTCGGGATGGTGGCCGAGGCGCGGGCCGCCGGCGCGACCGTTCTGTTGTCCTCACACGTCTTGAGTGAGGTCCAGCGATCCGCGGATCGGGTCGTGGTCCTGCGGGCCGGCAGGATCGCCGCCGAGGGCCCGATCGAGGAGCTCCGTCGCCGAGCTCGTCAGCGCCTGGAGGTCTGGTTCGCCGGCCCGGCCCCTGCCCAGCGGCTGGCCGGGCTCGAGGAGCTGGAGGACGTGCGGGTCGATGGGCGCCGGGTCAACGCGACGATCCGGGGCTCCGTTCGGCCGGTCCTCCGGCTGCTTGCCGACGAGCCCGTCGAGAACGTGCTGATCGAAGAGCCCGATCTCGAGGAAGCGTTCCTCGACCTGTACGGCGCCGCCTCGTGACGGCGGTCGTCCGGTCCGTGCTGGGCGCGATGCGAGCGACGCGTCGTGGCGCGATCGCGTGGTGGCTGGCCACCGGGCTGCTCATCGTCGCCACCGTCGCGTTCTGGCCCGCGTTCCGGGGAGCGTCCGGACTGTCCGACGCGTTCTCCCAGCTGCCGAGCGGGCTCATCCAGGCGCTCGGTCTCGAGGACTTCGCGACGCCGGCCGGCTTCCTGCGCGGCAACCTGTACGAGCTGCTCGTGCCGCTCCTTCTGGTCGGTGCGGCGGTCGGCTTCGCGAATGGGCTCACGGCCGGCGAGGAAGACGCCGGCCGGCTCGAGCTCCTCCTTGCCCAGCCGGCGAGCCGGCAGCGCGTCTTCCTGGCTCGCGCCGTCGCAGTCGCGGCTTGGCTCGGCCTGATCGTGCTGGGCCTGATCGCCCTGCAGCTCCTCGCCGATCGCTGGTTCGACCTGCAGCTCGAGGCGGGCCGGATCGCCGCGACGGTCGCCGTCGTGGGGTTGCTGGCGGCGCTGCATGGCGCCCTGGCCATCGCGATCGCGGGCCTGCGGCCTCGTCCGTCGCTCGTCCTCGGTCTGACGGTCGCGATCGCCATCGGCGGCTTCGCGGTGAGCGCCCTGTTCCCGCTCAGCGCGAGCCTCCGCCCGTGGGCGGACCTCTCCCCGTGGCGCTGGGCGTTGGCGGGGGATCCGTTGGTCAACGGCGTCGAGCCCTGGCGCTGGCTGGCTTTGGCGGCCCCCTCGCTCCTCCTCGTCCTCGTCGGGACGGTGGCCTTCACGCGACGCGACGTCCGCTCGGCCTGATCGCTGGTCATGCGGCCTCGGCGGCCTCGGCCGCGTCGGCGGCTGGGCGGTCAGGCGGCCGGCTGACCGGGCGGACGGTCTCGCTGCTTCGCGCCGCCGGCTTCGCGCCACATCGTCGTGATCCGGGCGTCGTCGCGGACGGCCCGGAAGCTGCCGGCCGGCCGGAATCCGGCGCGGGCGTAGCGGTGGTCGTTCGCCGGGTTCGTCGATTCGAGCCATTGCGGGACGCCGCGCTCGTCCCAGTCCCGGAGGTTCGCCGCGAGCAGCCGCTGGCCGAGGCCGCGACCGCGCCGATCGGGATGGGTCGCGAGGAGGCTCAGGTAGGCGTGCGGCTCAGTCGGGGTGTGGTTCGCCTCGAATCGCTCGTACAGCTCGGCGATCTCGGTGGCGCCGTCCGGGCCCAGCACGCGCCCGTTGAAGGCGAGGATCCGGGCCATCGTGGCGGCGTCGACCTCCTCGCCGCCCGGCGGGATCCAGACCGCGACCGCGGCGCCATCGTCGAGGAGCCAAAGGCCGCCCTGGGCCTGCGCCGCGGCGACGAAGAACCGCCAGTACGGCCGGTGGTGGTCCATCCGGCCGTCCGCCCGGCGCAGTGCCACCTGCCACACGGGGTCCGTGGCGAAGGCGAGGGCGACCGTCTCGGTCGCGCGGTCGATCTCGGCGGCGGTCGCCACTCGGATGTCCACCGGCGCAGGATGCGCCGCGGTCGATCGGCCCGGGGTCTGGTTCCCGAACCGGCGGCTGCTACCATCGGCCGCATGCTCGACCACGAAGAGAAGTTCCTGTTCAAGGAGGAGATCCTCCACCTCGCGAACGCGGTGGCGGAGCCGGGCACGCTCGACAACGTCGAGGACCTCCTGACGGACGTGATCACCAGCCCGCGTTTCGATTCCGAGGTGTTCACCCTCGAGCGGAGCCTCCAGGTGATGCTCGGACCGCGCGCGGGCACGACCCTCGTGGGGCTGCTGACCGTGGCGCCCGAGGTCTTCGAGGAGGTCGCCGAGGTCCGGATCCCGTCCGAGGTCCACGAGCGGCTGGTCGCCTGGCGGGCGCGGTTCGGGCTGGCGATCGACAACGCGCTGAACTTCCTGAACAATCCCGACGGGATCCAGGGCCACAACTTCGCGACCCAGGTGGCCCACGTCGAGGAGCGGCGAGTCCTCCAGGGCCGGCTGACCCTCGTCCGCTACAACAACGAGCCGCAGTTCTTCCAGGCCGACGCGAGCGTGTTCATGGGCCTGATCACCGACGTCATGGAGCGGCTCGGGCCGTATCTCGAGCCGGACGCGATCGACGCCGAGACGCTGTCGCGCCTCCGCGACGCGGTGGCTCTGATCGAACGGAAGACCGCCTCTCGGGGCTGACGCCCGGCGGGAGTCACCCCGGCGAAGGGGCCCGATACGGCACGGTTCACGAGACGGACCATCCGACCGCCGGTTCGCGCCAATCGGGGCCAGATCATCGGGAATCCGGTCGCGTTGCCCGGTGCGCGAACGATTCGACCGGATTCGGCGTGCTGCCGCGGCCATTTCCGGTCGTTTGGTTCAGCGGGTGAACGAGCACCGCGCGTGAGTCCGCCTCGGGCCCAACGACTCCGGCACACTGACCGCCGATGAAGCAGCTTTACCTCGCCGCGACCGGGCAGAACCGCGGAAAGACCACCGCGTCGCTCGGGCTGTTCGACGGGTTCATGCGAGCCGGGCTCCGGACGGCGTTCATGAAGCCGGTCGGCCAGCGGACCGTGATCGACCACGGGATGCCCGCCGACGAGGACGCCGTCCTGATGCACGAGGTCTTCCCGCTCGAGGCCGATTACGCGGCGATGAGCCCGGTCCACATCCCGCGCGGATTCACGAAGCGCTACATCGCCGGCGACGTCGTCGACGACCTCGGCGCCAAGATCGTGGCCGCCCGCGACACGTTCCGCCAGCGCTTCGACATGCTCCTGATCGAGGGCACCGGCCACGCTGGCGTCGGTGCAGTCATCGGCTTGAGCAACGCGGTCGTCGCTGAGATGCTGGGCGCCCCCGCGATCATCGTCAGCGAGGGCGGCGTCGGCCGGCCCATCGACGAGATCGTCCTGAACGCGTCGCTGTTCGCGGCTCATGGCGTGCCGGTGGCCGGGGCGATCGTCAACAAGGTCGACCTCCACGCCCAGCCCGGGATCGAGGACGTCCTCGAACGCGGCCTGGCCCTCAACGGCATCCGCCTGCTCGGCGTCCTGCCGGTCCGGCCGATCCTGTCGAACCCGACCCTGGGGATGGTCCTCGAGGGTGTCCGGGGCGAGACGCTCCATCAAGGCCCGGACCTGGACCGCGTGATCGACGGGGTCGCGATCGGCGCGATGGAACCGAGCCACATGCTCCAGCGGGTCGGGCCGAAGACCCTCGTCATCGTCCCCGGCGACCGTGAGGACGTGATCCTGACCCTGACGACCGCCCATCTCGCGCGGCGGTTCCGGATCGCCGGGGCCAGCGAGGCGGCGCGCATCGCCCAGATCGCGGCCGAGGCGACGAACGAGCGGACCGCCAACGTGGAGGGCCACGAAGGTGCCGCGATCGGGCTGGTCCTGACCGGCGGCTACCGCCCACGCGACCCGGTGATCGCGGCGATCCGCCAGGCCGATCTGTTCGCGACCCTCGTCAAGGAGGACACGTACATCGTGGCGTCCGAGCTCCACGACCTGCTCGTGAAGACGCATCCCGCCGACCACGAGAAGATCTCGCTGATCAAGGCCCTCGTGGCGGACCACCTGGACATCGATCGGATCCTGACCGTCGCGACCGAGGTGCCCGCGGCCTGACCACGAGCGGAGCGGCCGGCGGCTCCCCCCGGGCCGCCGGCCGCCGCACGGACGAGGGGGCGGTCAGCCGGGCTCGCGCCCTCCGACGAGCCCCGCTCGGCGGGCGCCGAGCCAGGCCAGCCGGAGGATCCCCAGGCCGATCGCCAGCGAGAGCACGATCGGGATTCCGACGATCGCCAGCCAGATCGCCGCCGTCGTCCCCACCTGGCCGATCCGGACGAGCTTGCCGCCGGCCAGCTCGGCGTCGCGCCCCGGATCCCAGAGCGGCGGACGGCTCGCGACGGGCGTCGGCGTCGCGGCTGGCGCGGGGACTGACAGGGTCAGCGTCAGGCTGCCGAAGGCCGCCGCGTCCCGCAGCGCCGCCGCCTTCGCGACGAGCTCTTCGATCTGGCCGCGCGTGTCGGTCAGCTGCTCCTGGACGGCGAGGATGTCGTCGATCTTCGCCGCCTTCGCCATGATCGCCTGGAGCGCGGCCTCGGTCGCCCGGAGGTTGGCGACCCTGGCGTCGAGGTCGACGACCTGGCCGGTGACCTCATCGGACCCGATCTCCTGGTCCAGCACCGTTCCGAGCCCACGCAGCGTCGTGAGCGCTGGGTCCCAGGCTGCCGCCGGGATCCGGACCTCGAGCGTCGCCGACGCCTCCGCTCCGTTGCCGGTTGCCTTCGATGTCGCGACGAATCCGCCGGCATCGCCGACGACCGCGCTGATCCGATCGATCGCCGCGGGGATCGCCGGCACCCGGATCGCGAGCGTACCGGTGTGGACGATGAGGAGGCCGGGGGCGGGTGCGAGGGCCGCGGCGTTCGCGTCGGCGACCTGTGGGCCGCCGCTCGGGGCGGACCCGAGGCCGGGCGTCGCTGGCCCGTCCGCGTCCGAACCGTCGGTCGAGCTGCCGTCGTTCGAGCCATCGGTGGGCGGGCCGACGGCCGCACCGACGGTCGACAGGATCTGCGGCTGGTGCGAGCCCTCCACGATGAGGAACCCGATCACGAGGACGAGGCCACCGATCAACGCGGCCAGGCTCAGGATCGGCCGCCGTCCCAAGAAATCTCCCATGCGCCGGATCGTGCGTGCCCGGGCTCCTTGCGCGCGAGCGATGAGGACCCTGAACGACGCTTCGGCGGTCGCCCGGGAGCAGGACCGTCGGGCCCGCGGCTACCCATCGGACGCCTCGAGATCAGCCGATGGGCTCGTTGTCGATCAGCCGCGTCGCCCCGAACCGGACCGCCAGCGAGAGGAGTACGGGTTCGCCGTCGACGACCCGCTCGAGCTCCGCGAGCGTTCGGCCGTCGGCCACGCTGACGTAGGCCGGGGTCGCCAGCGGCTCGCCGGCGAGCTGCTCGGCCATCGTGGCGCGCAGGATGTCGGCCGACCGCTCGCCCGCCTCCCAGCGCGCTCGCGCCGCGAGCAGCGCCCGCCGCAGGACCGGCGCCGCGGCGCGCTGCACGGCCGTGAGGTGGACGTTCCGCGATGAGAGCGCGAGACCGTCGGGCTCGCGGACCGTGGGGCAGGCGATCACCTCGGTCGCGATCGCCAGGTCGCGGGCCATCTGGCGGATGACCATGACCTGCTGGGCGTCCTTCTGTCCGAAGTAGGCGTGCTCCGCGCCGACGAGGCTGAAGAGGATCGCCACGACCGTTGCGACGCCGTCGAAGTGGCCGGGCCGGGCGGCGCCTTCGAGCGGACGCGCGACCGCCCCGACCGAGACGGTCGTGTCGAACCCGGACGGGTAGATCTCCTCGACCGACGGGACGAACACGAGGTCGACGCCTTCCTCGCGGAGGATCGCAAGATCGCGGGCCTCGTTGCGTGGGTAGCGCTGGAAGTCGGCGGCCTCGTTGAACTGGCGCGGGTTGACGAAGATCGTCGCAATCGTCGTCGCGTTGTCGGACCGCGCCCGCCGGATCAGCGAGCGATGGCCGTCGTGGAGCCAGCCCATCGTCGGGACCAGTCCGACCGGCCTCGGCGCCGCCGCGAGCGCGGAGTGCAGCTCGTCACGAGTCCGCAGGACACGCGTGGAGGGCCGGCTCTCGCTCATGTCGCGAGGCTACGGCATCCGCGCCGGCCTTGGTCGCGCTCGACGCCCGGAGACATGCCGAACGGCGAGGTCCTTGCGGATCTCGCCGTTCGTGGAAGGGTGGGCGACGGTTGAGGAGCGACCACCCTCGTGGCTACCGGTTCCGGCCCCCCGGCCGGTCCGGATCTGCGATGTCAGGCGGGCATCGGCGCCCGCTGGAAGGCCGGGGCCTTGGCCGTGACCGGGCGGACCGCCCAGACCAGGCCCAGCCCGGCGACGATGAGCACGAAGCCCAGGCCACCGAAGAGGGCGGCGAGGCCGAGCCCCAGCTGCAGGGTCGAGGCGGTGACGCTGCCCACACCGAGCTCGGCGATCAGCCCGTGGGCGAGAGCGCTCCAGGCCTGATCACGAGCCTTGGCTTCGATCGGGTTGGCCCGGTTGAAGTCCGAGAAGTACCGGCCGTCCACCTGGAAGTCGTAGCTGCCGGCCTTGAAGACCGTGCCGTCCGCGGCGGTGACGTCCTTGTCGAGAACGACCGTCTGGGTGCTGTCGAGGGTGTGATGGGCGATCGTCGCCATCTGGACCATGTACTCGCTCGCCGTGTTGACGATCGGGTCGTTCGGATTCAGCTCGCCGCTGTCGACCTTGTAGCCCCAGTCGTTCTGGAGGAGCGATAGGATCGCCTGGCCGCCCGCGGCGTCGCCGTGGTCGGTGAGCTTGCCCTGGGCGTCGTAGGTGAGCTTCACGTTCTGCACCGCGCTGAACGCCTGGAGGGACTTGGCGCCGTCCTGGGTGCGAATGAACGCGTACCCGCCGGCTGCGACGAAGCCCAGGCCGAAGAGCGCGAGGACGAGGCCCAGCTTCTTGATTCGACCGTTCATGTTCCTGCCCTTCCCGTTGTGGCGAAGCGGTTCGGCCGCTTCCTGGCCATCGCTGTATTCGATGACCGAAGGGTCAGGCCTCGGGACGGTCCGGCCAAGGTGACAGGCGGACCGTTGTGCTGGGACCCGGACCCATGCCATGCGGGCCGGACGGCATGGGCCGGGCTGGGCAATTTGGATCGGCCGCGGGCGCGACTTCGCGCGGTCCCGCCGGGCTAGAGGTCGCGGTCGAGCGGGATTCCCTCGGGGATGGGCTCGTCGGCGCCGCGGTCGTGGGCCGTCCGACCCAGGACCTCGTCGAGGACGAGGTCGTCCATCCGAACGGTCTGGTCCGGACCGGGGAACGTTCCTGCGGCGACGTCCTCGCCGTAGGCGCGGGCGGCGGCGAGGATCGTGCCGCGCAGATCGGCATAGGGCTTGGCGTGCTTGGGATGCCACGCATCCCAGCCGAGGAGGTCGGTGATCACCTGGACCTGGCCGCTGCAGCCGGCCCCGGCCCCGATCCCGATCGTGGGGATCCGCAGCCGTTGGGTGATCGCGCCAGCGAGCTGCTCTGGGACCAGCTCCAGGACGATCGCGAAGGCGCCGGCCTCCTGGACGGCGAGCGCGTCGTGGAGGAGGGCCCGGGCCTGCTCGCGGCTCTTGCCGAGGACCCGGACCTTGCCGGCGGCGTTGGCCGCCTGGGGCGTCCAGCCGATGTGGCCCATCGTCGGGATCCCGGCCTTCACGAGTGCCTCGATGATCCGTGAGCTTCGGACGCCGCCCTCGATCTTCACCGCCTGGGCGCCCGCCTCGGCGAGGAACCGCCCCGCGTTCCCGACGGCGGCTTCTGGCGTCGCGTACGACAGGAACGGCATGTCGCCGACGACGAGGGCGTGCTTCGCCCCGCGGGTCACGGCCGCGGTGTGGTGGATCATGTCGGCCATCGAGACCGGGATCTCGTTCTCGTAGCCGAGCATCGCCCGGCCCAGCGAGTCGCCCACGAGCAGGAGCGGGATGCCCGCCTCGTCGAGGAGCTTGGCGGTGGGGTAGTCGTAGGCGGTCAGCATCGCGATCCGCTGGCCGTCTGCGTGCATCCGGGCGATGTCGCCGACCGTCAGGCGGCGGACGGTCTCCGCGGTCGCACTCATCGGCGTGTCTCCTGCGTCACGGCGTCAGTCTGCACCCCGGCCACGCGAGGGTCCAGCGCGGCGGCCACCCGATCGAGGATCTCATCGGCCACCTCTCGTTTCGTCAGGAGTGGCAGCTCGTCCCGCGAGCCGCCGGCCCCGAGGATCACGACCCGGTTCGTGTCCGTCCCGAAGCCGGAGCCCGCCTCCGCGACATCGTTGGCGACGAGGAGGTCGACGCCCTTTCGGCGCAGCTTCGCGGCGGCTCGATCGAGGGAGCCGGTCTCCGCCGCGAACCCGACGACGAACGGTCGGGTCGTCCGGTGGGGCGCGCTGAACTGCTCGCGCACGCCCAGCAGGATGTCCTCGGTCGGCTCGAGCTCGAGGGAGAGCCCCGCGTCACGGGTCAGCTTCGTCCCTGCGATGGAGCGCGGTCGGAAGTCGGCCACCGCCGCCGCCATGATCAGGACGTCGGCGCTCTCGGCGTCGCGGGAGACGGCCCGGGCCATCTCGGCAGTGGTCTCGACGCGGATGACGGACAGCCGCGGGTCTTCCGGAACCGGGACGGCGATGTGGCCGACGATCAGGGACACGAGCTTCGCGCCGCGATCGAGCGCGGCCTGGGCGACGGCGATCCCCATCTTCCCGGTCGAGCGGTTGCCGATGAACCGGACCGGGTCGATGGGCTCCGCGGTGCCGCCGGCCGTCACGACGATCCAGCGGCCCTCCAGGTCGGCGTCGCGCGCCGGCGCCACGAGGGGCGGTCGGGCGCCGGGATCGGCGGCCCGCACCGGGTGGCCCGCGACCGCGCCGACCAGCGCGTCGACGATCGTCGCCGTCTCGGCGAGCCGTCCCTGGCCGGTCTGCCCGGACGCGAGCGGTCCGGCGCCTGGCTCGACGATCACGTAGCCGAAGTCGTCGCGGAGTCGGGCGACGTTCGAGCGCGTCGCGGGATGGGCATACATCTCACCGTCCATCGCGGGCGCGACGACGACCGGCGCGGCCGTCGCGAGACAGGTGGCGGTGACGGCATCGCCAGCCAGTCCCGATGCCATCGCGGCCAGCCAGTGGGCCGTGGCCGGCGCCACGACGATGGCGTCCGCGCTGTCGGCGACGACGATGTGGCCGATCCGGTTGTCGGGCAGGAGGCCACCGACATCCGTCTCGACCGGGTGACGGGTGAGGGCGGCGAACGTGAGCGGGCCCACGAAGCGAGCCGCCGAGGGGGTCATCAGGACGACGACGTCGGCGCCTTCGTCGCGCACGCGGCGGACGAGGTCCGCCGCCTTGTAGGCCGCGATCGAGCCGGTGACGCCGACCGCGATCAGGCGGCCGTCGAGCCGGCGTGGGGCGGAACGCCGGGATTCGCTCATCCGGGGAGCCCGAGCTCGAGCGGGTGACCGCCGCCGACCTCGGCGTGGAGGATCGCAAGGCCCTTGAGGGTCAGGTCCGGATCGATCGCGTCGACCGCCTCGATCGATCGAGCCCACGGCGCGGCCGACAGCCCGCCGGTCAGGACGACCCGGACGTCGCCGCGTTCGGCGCCCGAGGCGTCGGCGAGCTCGAGCCGGATCCGCGCGAGAAGACCTTCGACGAGCGACTGGTAGCCCAGGATCGCGCCGCTCTGGATCGCGCTCACGGTGTCCCGCCCGATCGCGCGGTCCGGCGCACGAAGCTCGATCCGTGGCAGCTTCGCCGTTCGCTGGGCGAGCGCGTCGAGGCCCAGCTCGAGGCCGGGCGCGATCGCCCCGCCGACGAACGCGCCGTCGGCGGCCACGCAGTCGAAGGTCGTCGCCGTCCCGAGATCGACGACCACGGCCGGCGTCCCGTGGATCCGGGCAACCGCCAGCGCGTTGACGAGGCGATCGGGCCCGACCTCCGCCGGCCGGTCCGTCCGGACCGCGATCGGGATCGTGCCGGCTGACGCGACGAGGAGGGGTCGCTCGCGCCGCGCGGCAACCGTCTCCAGTGCGCCCGTGACGGACGGAACCACGGACGCGGCGACGATCGACGAGACGTCCCCGAACGTCAGATCGTCGAGGGCGAGCAAGGCCCCGAGCAGGTGCTCCAGCTCGTCCGGCGACGTCCGGGCGCGGGTCGCCGCGCGGCGCGAGCCGGCGAGGACGCCGTTGCGGAACCGCCCGATCGTGACGTTCGTGTTGCCGACGTCGACCGCGAGGAGCATGCGCGGATCATACGGGCCGTCGCATCGGCTCTCGGTCGCGCGTCCATCCGCCGCCCAACCCGCCCGCCGAGGAAGCCGACCGATGGCCGCTCCGCACCCATTTCGAGCGTCGGTTCGGTGGCTCCCGATGAGCGCCGCCGTGCTCCTCGTCGCATGCAGCGCCGCCTCGCCGACCAGCCCTGCCACGCCTGCCGGGTCGCCGAGCGCGAGTGCGCCGCCACTGGGGGTCGTGTCGCCGTCAGTGTCCGTTTCGGTGGCCCCGTCGCCCGTTCCGACCGCCGCGCCCGCCTCCGTCGAGCCGAGCGAGGAACCGGAGCCCACTCCGGAGCCCACGCCGGTCCCCACGCCCGTCCCTTCGGACCTCGCCGCCTGCGGCGACGGCCAGGCCGCGCTCCTCGACCACCGATCGGAGGTTCCGGCGGACCTCCACTTCGGTGGCGCGACGCTCGAGTTCACCACCGCCGGGATCAGCCTCCGGAACGGCAGCTACGGTGCTGACGACGCGATCCCGGGCGGCCTGGGCCTCGACCGCGACGAGATCGCCGTCCGGGTCGATCCCGGGACGCACATCATCCTGCGGGGCACGGGGCTGACGTTGCGCGACCTCACGGCGGGATCGCATTCCTGGGCAGCGGTGGACTTCAGCGGCGGGCTCGCCGCCTTCCGCGACGATCCGGTCGGGCTCGACTGGCGACTGCGTGCCGACGGCTCGATCTCGGTGTCCGCCCCGCTGGCGCCCGGTGACTACGCGGTCGAGCTCTTCCCCCGATGGCAGTCCGCCTGCCTCGAAGGGGACGGGACGGCCTACGGGCGGATCAAGGTGAACGGCTGACGATCCCGGCGGATTCGGCGTTCTGCTGGGGCGCGGCTGGGTTACCATCCTCCTCGCCCACCGCCGCCCGTCTTCCCCAGGAGACCTGCCGTGTCGAGTGCTCCGACGGCCAAGTTCTTCGTGAACCATGGCGTCGTCTCGAGCCGCACCGACATGCAGAACATCCTGCGGCCGCTCCTGAAGCAGACGGTCTCCTACCGCTACCAGCGCGGGCGCGAGCTCGTGGCCCACGGCAGCGGCTGGGTCGAGCGGATCGTCGTCGATGATCCCGACACCTCGACCTACTTCACGCCGATCTCGATCAGCCTGAACGTCGACTCGTTCGAGCACCTCGAGTTCGAGACCCGGCCCGACCAGCTCCTCGTGTACAGCCTCGTCCAGGGCGATGAGCGGGTCATCATCGAGTACGCGCCCCTCGTCGTGAGCGCCGACGCGGATGCGCCGGCACCCGGCCAGCTCTCGTTCGACACGAGCGGCTTCGTCCAGATGGAGCTGCAGGGCCTCGCGATCGAGGAGGCGGACTAGGCGATCCGCGGCCGGCTCGGCCGGCCGTCAGCGGCGGGGGGATTCGTACCGGGCCGGAGGAGGGGCCCGGCGGCTCAGGCGTCAGGCGCGGTCCGAGCCCGCGTTGGGCCACGGCGTGCCGAGGGAGAGGAGGGACCGTCGGCTTGGACGGCATCGCGACCTACTTCAAGTTCTCCGAGCGGGGGACGAACCTGGCCACCGAGGTGCGGGCGGGCATCACGACCTTCATGGTCATGGCCTACATCCTGTTCCTGAACGGGAACATCATCGCGAAGCCACTGGGTCTCGATCCTGTTGCCGTCTCGGCCGGGACCGCCCTCGTGGCCGGGATCATGACGATCGCGATGGGGGTGTTCGGGAACTATCCCTTCGCCCTCGCCGCGGGCCTCGGGATCAATGCGATCGTGGCGTTCAGCCTCACGGCCAAGGGCCTCGACGCGAAGGGCGCAATGGGCGTCATCGTCCTGGAGGGCGTCGCGATCACGGTCCTCGTCGCCGTCGGGCTGCGCGAGGCGATCATGAACGCGGTGCCGCTGGCGCTGAAGCGCTCGATCGGCGTGGGCATCGGGCTGTTCATCCTGTTCATCGGGTTCGCCAACGGCGGGCTGATCGTGTCCGGGTGCGGGCCCGACTCGGCCGACCTCGGGTTCTGCAACGGCACCCTCGTGACCCTGTCATTTCCGACGACCCCGGCCCAATTCGTGTTCGTCCTGGGCCTGGTGCTGACCTTCGTGCTCTACGCCCGTGGCATCAAGGCCGCCCTGATCATCAGCATCGTCGGGACCACGATCATCGCGATGGCCGCGGGCGTCCAGCCCGTCAGCAGCGATCTGGTCCGGGCGCCCAGCTTCGCCACCCTGGGGCTCGGCCTCCAGGATCCCCTCCAGGTCTTCACGAAGCTCGGGCTCATCACCGCGCTGCTGACGATCTTCGCGATCATGCTCAGTGACTTCTTCGACACGATGGGGACGGTCACCGGCATCGCGGCGGAGGCGGGCCTCGCCCGCGAGGACGGCTCGGTGCCGGGCGTGGGACGTGTCCTGCTGGTGGACTCGGTCGCCGCGATCGCCGGCGGCGTCGGCGGCGTCTCGTCGAACACGACCTACATCGAGAGCGCGGCGGGGGTCGCCGACGGCGGCCGGACGGGCATGGCCTCGGTGGTGACCGGGCTGCTGTTCCTGGCCGCGATCGTGCTGTCGCCGATCGCCGGCCTCATTCCCGCGCAGGCCACGGCGCCGGCCCTGGTCCTCGTGGGCTACCTGATGTTCGTGCTCGTCAAGGACATCGACGTCGCCAACATCGAGGACGGGCTCCCGGCGCTGCTCACGATGATCCTGATGCCGCTGACCTACGACATCACGGTCGGGATCGGGGCGGGCTTCGTCAGCTGGGTCCTGATCAAGTCGGTGCGCGGCAAGATGGGCGAGGTCCACCCGCTCGTCTGGGTGGTCTCGATCGCGTTCCTGGTCTTCTTCGCCAACACCTGGATCCAGTCCGTCGTGCACTGACGGTCTCCCAAGGCGACCCGACAGCGCGGCGCCCGGTCCCGGCTCCACTGCCGGACCGGGCGCTGCCTTGTCTGCCCGGAGCTTGGTCGCACGCCGGTCCGGCACGCCCGGCCCCCCGACGGGCCGTCGACCGGGCGTCCTGTACCATCCCGACCGATGTTCGAACGAACCGCGCTGCCGCACGGGCCGCGCGTGATCAGCGCCAGGCTCCCGGGCGCCCGTTCGGTCTCCATCGCGGCGTATGTCCTGGCCGGTTCGCGCCTGGAGACGCCCGAGCAGGCCGGCGTGGCCCACTTCATGGAGCACATCACGTTCAAGGGCACCGAGCGGTTCCCCTCGACCCGGGCGATCTCCGAGGCGATCGAGGGCGTGGGCGGGTCGTTCAACGCGGCCACGGACCGCGAGTCCACGGTCTACTGGGTCCGCGTCCCCCGTCGCGAGGCGACCCGCGCGATGGACGTGTTGGGCGAGCTGATCGTCCGGCCCAACCTCGACGAAGGCGAGATCGACGGCGAGCGGGCCGTGATCGTCGAGGAGATCCGGTCCTATCTCGACGATCCGGCGGAGGCGGCCCAGATCCTCTTCCAGCAGGCGATGTTCGGGACCGGCGAGCTGGGCCGTGAGATCTGCGGCGACGAGGACGGGATCCGGGCGCTCCCGTCCGAGACGATCCGCGACTTCTGGCGGACGACCTACCGGCCGGCGAACACGGTCATCGCGATCGCCGGCGACATCGGCCACGACGAGGCGACGGATCTCGCGGCCGGCGCGTTCGGGACGGGCAACGGGGTCGTGCCCGGGTTCGCGCCCGCGCCCGCCTTGCCGGCGGGCGAGCGCTCGATCCTCAAGGCCCGGCGCGACACGAGCCAGGCCCAGCTGATCGTCGGCGTGCCGGCCCTCGAGCGGGACCACCCCGACGCGTGGATCCTGGCCGTCCTGAACGCGATCCTCGGCGACGGGATGTCGAGCCGGCTGTTCCTGTCGGTCCGCGAGGCCCAGGGGCTGGCCTACGACGTGTCGTCGGGCCTTGTCGACTACGCCGACGCCGGTTCGCTCGAAGTCTCGGCGGGCGTCGACCCGACGCGGCTCCCGGCCGCCCTCGACGCCGTCCTCGCCGAGCTGGCCCGGCTCCGGGACGAGCTCGTGCCCGAGGACGAGCTGGCGAAGACGAAGGCGTACCTGTCCGGTGGGCTCGAGCTGCGAATGGACGAGACGCGCCATCTCGCCTCGTGGATCGGTGGCCAGGAGGCCCTCCACGATCGCGTCCTCGATCTGGACGAGGCCCTCGCCCACGTGGCGTCCGTGTCCGCGAGCGACGTCCAGCGGCTGGCCGGCGAGCTGTTCCGGGACGACGGCCTGCGCCTGGCGGTCGTCGCGCCGACCCGCCACCTGCGCGGCCTCGAGCGGCGCCTGCGGCTGCCGGCATGAGGACGAGCGAGACCTTGGAGACGCGCCCGGTGCGGGACCCGGACCTGATCCTGGCCCGGGTCCACCTCCGGCTCGGAACGCTCGGCCTCGCGCGGGTGGAGCTCGAGACGATCGCGGGCCGCGGCGAGCTCGACGACGACGGCGTCCGCGACCTGGCGGAAGCGCGCTGGCGGACGGGCGACATCGCGGGGGCCGGCGAGGCGGCGAGCGCCTATCTCGAGACGCAGCCGGGCGACATCCTGGGCCTCGTGATCGCGGCGGAAGCGCAGGCGGCGTCGGGGCGTCCGGGCGAGGCCCGCCGGCTGGCCGGCCTCGCGATCGACCGCGCCGACGGCTCGCTCGACCCGATCTTCGCCGGAATGCCGAAGAGCGCGATCTGGCCGATCGAGCCCGGCGCCGCCGCCGGACCGGCCGGCGTGCTGTTCGACGACCTGCATCCCGGCCCCCACGCCGTTCCGGCCCTCGAACAGGACGACGCGCAGCCGCTCGATCCGCGACCCGAGGCTCCGATCGACGGACCGAGCCTGTGGGGCGACGATGCCCCGGGCGAGCATGCGACCGCCGCTCCGACCGACGCCGGCGCGCGCTTCCGCCAGGCTCGCGAGGCCCTGGACGCCGGGCGCCCGGCCGACGCCGCCGCCGCGCTCCTGCTGGCCCTGCGCGGCTCTCCTTCGATCGCCCCGGCCGTCCTCGACCTGCTGGCCGGCCGGAGCGAGCCGATCCTGGCGGTTGTCCGCGGCGACGCGTCCGCGATCGTGGGCCACGACGTCGATGCGATGCGCGATCATGCTGCCGCGGCCGCGATCCTCGACGAGCGCTCTCCGGCGACCACCGCCGAACCCGAGGCGGCGGATCCCGCCCCGATCGACCCACCCCCCGACCAGGAGATTTCGTGAACGAACGCACCCTCGTCCTGATCAAGCCCGACGGCGTCCAGCGCCTGCTGACGGGCCGGATCCTCGCACGCTACGAAGACCGCGGCCTGAAGCTCGTGGGACTGAAGCTCATCCACGTCACGCGCGATCTCGCCGAGCGCCATTACGCGGTCCATCGCGAGAAGCCGTTCTTCCGCGGCCTGGTCGACTTCATCACCAGCGCGCCGCTCGTGGCCGCCGTCCTCGACGGACCGAACGCGATCGCGGTCGTCCGCGCGATGAACGGAGCGACGCGTCCGCACGAGGCCGCGCCCGGCTCGATCCGCGGCGACTTCGCGCTGGAGACGGCCCAGAACCTGGTCCACGCATCGGACAGCCCGGAGAACGCCGCCGCCGAGGTCGCTCTGTGGTTCGATCCGGCCGAGCTCCTCGCGTACGACCGCGAGATCGATCGCTGGGTGCTCGCCCCCGAGGACTGATCGCGGCGCGGACGGTCCCCGCCGTCGTCGTCAGTCGCCGGTCCCGCCGGAGCCTTCGGGCTCGCCGGAGCCGCCCGCATCCTGGCTCGGGCCCTGGCCGGGCCCCACCGGGCTGAAGCTGAAGCCCGGCGTCGCGCCGGGCTCGATCGTGGCGCTCGGCGGGCCGCTCGCCTCCGGCCCCGGACCCGGCTCGCCGAGGACGGGCACTGCGCGCGCCGCCTCCGGCACGCCCAGCCCACCGGCGGCCACCGCGCCGCCAAGACCGGCGAGGACGAGGACCGCGACCGAGCCCAGGAGCGTGCGGTTGAGCCGGATGCCCGCGGGGACGGTCCAGAGGACGTCGAGGGTGCCCGCGAGGGCATGCGAGATCCGCTCGATCGTTCGCTCGAAGGTGCCCCGGCCCACGATCGGGCGGCGTGGCAGCGGAGACGGCCAGGCCGGCGCGTCCGATCGGCCGGCCCGGACGGCCGCGCCCGCCCGGCGCAACCCGGTGCGAATCAGCCGGCCGTAGATGACGATCGCCGCGACCGGCGCCGCCGCCACGAGGCCCGCGATCGGGTCGGGCAGGGCCACCGCGGCGATCGCGGCCCGCGCGTCCCAGGCCGCGAGCCCCGGCCAGCCGATCGAGACCGCGGCAATGGCGACGAGGGCGACGGCGAGGACCGGGGTCCGCCGCGCCCAGCCATCGAGCTCGGGGATCCGTCGCGTCCCGCTCGCCCCCGCGATCGCCACCGCCCACGCCGCGAACGCGCTGCGCGCCACGACGAAGACGAGCAGCCACGTCCGGCTCGGCGCCCAGACGGCAGGGTCGAACCCGGCCAGGGCGAGGACCACGAAGCCGGCATCCGCGGCGATCGTGTAGCCCACGACATGCTCGAGGTCGTCCTGGATCGCGGCGGCGAGGAGGCCCAGGACGACGCTCAGCGCCCCGATCGTCGCCACGAGCGAGCGTTCGCCGTCGATCGGGAGGGCGAGCGGCGCGACGGATCGATCGATCCAGACGAGGGCGACGGCCGCGAACGCGGCCGGGCCCCAGGCCATCAGCAGAGGCAGGCCAATCCCCGGGGCGGCATCGGCGACGCGGGCGGCCCAGAGGTGGAAGGGGATCGCTCCCAGGCGGATCGCCACGGCCGCCGCAAAGGCGAGGTAGGCCAGGCCGAACACTTCGGGCACGCGCGACAGGTCGCCGAGCGGCCGCGCGATCCAGGCGGTGGCGCCGATCGCCAGCGCGCCGGCGACGGCGAGGGCTCGCAGCTCGCGCGACCCGACGAACGCCGCCCGAGCGGCGGCACCGAGTGGCGCGGCGACGAGGACTCCGGCCAGTCCGCCGGCGGTCGCCGTGATGACCGCCGCCCCGGGATCGTCGATCGCGAGGGCCAGGACGGCCGCACCGATCCCGAGGGCGATGACGCCGGGCACGTCCGGCTCGTGGACCGTTGCCAGGTCGACGATCACCAGGAGGGCGCCGACGAGGCTGCCGAGGATCGCGAACAGGCGCAGCCAGTCGGAGCCGGCCAGGTTCGCCCCGCCGAGGCGGACGCTCGTCGTCGGGCCGATCGTCGTCGCCAGAACCGCCATGGCCACGAGCCCGACGAGTGCGATCGCGGTGGACCATGAGCGGCTGGCGCGGACGAGCAGGGATGCCGTCCCGGTCGCTGCGGCGACGAGGAGGAACGGGACGACGCTCACGGCCGCGGGCCCGGTGCGGGGCGCGGGCGGCGCGGCCGGGGCGGCCCGGGCGGCCGGGGCGGGGCCCCAGGGTCCTCGATCGGCTTGGGTGCCCTCCGTCGCGCCGGACTGACGGGGGCCTCGACGACCGCGTCGGCCGCCTGCCGCCGGGCGGCGGGACGCTCGATCCGGTGGGCATCCGGTGGCCGCGGTCCGCGGTCTCCGGCCAGGCCGCCGCCGGCGTCGAGCCCGCCGGCCGCCCCGGCCGCGGCGACGATCACCGCGACCGCCCCGCCGAGGCCCACCGCCAGGAGCGCCGCGACGAGCTGGTCGGCATCGGTGGGTGCCGGGTCCAGCGCGACCCGAACGAGCTGCGCGCCGCTGAGCAGGAGGACCGCCCCGACCCCGAGCCGAAGGACGTCGCGGCCGATCACGAGGGGCGCCAGGGCCAGCACGATCAGCCCGAATCCAGCCGCCTGCGCGGCCGCCGGGCCGAGCGCCGTGGCCCCCAGGCCGTGGCTGGCGACGCCGGCGACGAGGCCTGCCGCGGCCAGGACCGAGGCTGCCGGCCAGCCGATCCGCGAACCGGCGGTCGGCCCGAGACCCCGGACGCCGACGACGATCAGCCGGACGGCGAGGAGCGCGCCCGCGATCCGCACGAGCGCCGCGAGCGGGCCGGGCCACGGATCGGCGACGAGCGGCGCCCCGGCCAGCACGATCAGGAGGCCCAGGACGACGCTCCGGACGTCACGCGACGAGACCGCGAGGACGCCCCCCGCGAGGGTCGCCACCGCGAGCGCGGCCACGGTCGGGTTCACGCCGTCCGCTCGCCGCTGTCGACGATCACGGCGCGGGAGTCGCGAGCTCCGGATGACTCGGGGTGGGCAGGATCTGGAGGGTGTCGATCGGCCAGTAGCGAAGCCACGCCCGGCCCACGACGCGATCGACCGGGACGGGGCCGCCTGCCCGCGAGTCGGTGGAGTTCCCGCGATGGTCGCCCAGGAGGAACAGCTCGCCGTCGGGGACGAGCCAGTGGTCGAGGCCGATGAGCGGGTCCGTCGACTGGGCCAGGCCGTCCTCCTGGTAGACGTACGGCTCGTCGAGCTTCGTCCCGTTCACGAAGACCGACCCGTCACGCAGGTCGATCGTGTCACCGCCGACCCCGATGACCCGCTTGATGTACGGCTGGCCGGGGGTCAGGTCGGGCCAGGTGTCGGGCGGGGCGAACACGACGATGTCGCCACGTTTGTACGCGTCGAACCGAGGCGTCAGCTTGTCGACCAGGACGTACTGCCCCGGCTCGAGCGTCCGTTCCATGGAGACCTGTTCGACCTTGAACGGCTGGGCGACGAACGACTGGATGACCCAGAAGATCAGCAGGGTCAGGACGAGGGTCTCGACGATCTCCAGGAGGCACCCGAGCGCGGGCTTCCGGCTCACGTCGAGGGGGGAAGAGGGGTCACAGGCCGGGAGTATAGGTGGTCACACCGGCCCGGCCGGACCGCGGCCCGCGGGCACGATGGGCGCCGGACGCCCGATCGCGCCGGTCCCTCAGGGCTTGGGCGTTCGGCTGGGCTTGTGGGTCTTGGCCGGTTTCGCGGAAGGCTTGGGGCTGGCCGACGGGGCGACCGAGGCGCCGGGCGACGCGCCGGCCAGCTCTGGATGCTTGGCGGTCGGCAGGATCTCGATCGTGTTGATCGGCCAGTAGCGGAGCCACGCCCGGCCGATGACCGACGAGACCTGGATCGGCCCGAACACCCGCGAATCGGACGAGCGTTCGCGATGATCGCCCATTACGAAGAGCATCCCGGGCTCGATCGTCCAGCTGTCGTCAGGCCCGTCCTGGAGCGTCGGCTGGGGAACGTTGTCCTCGGCGTACAGGTACGGCTCGTCGAGCGCGACGCCGTTGACGAAGACCTGGCCGCCCTGCAGGGCGACCGTGTCGCCGGCGACCCCGATCACCCGCTTGATGAACGGCTCGCCGCCGCCGGTCTCGGCGTTGGGCGGCGGGGTGAAGACGATGATGTCGCCCCGGTGGTAGGCGTCGAAGTGGGGCGTCAGCCGGTCGACGAGGACGAACTGGCTGTCCTCGATCGTGTGCTCCATCGAGTGCTGCCGGACCTGGAACGGCTGGGCCACGAAGCTCTGGATCACCCAGAACAGGACGACCGTCAGGACGAGCGTCTCGACGATCTCAAGGAGGCATCCGAGACCACGCCGGCCACGGGACGGTGTGGCGGGCGCGGCTGGGTCGGGAGCGCTCGTCTGGCCAGGCCAGCTGGGGGTGGTCACGGCCGCACAGCATAGGCTGCGGCCGGGTTCGGCGCCGTGGTCCGGCGGTCCGGGTCGGGGCCGGCCGAAGGGACCCCCTCGTGTGGCGGCGGCGGCAGTGCCCCTGCTACACTCCGCGGCGGCCCTGACGCCGACATCACGTTCGGGCTGCTCCGATCCCCGGATGACGCGCGCGGGCTCCGCCGCGCGATCCGTGCGCCCGGGGCCCGACTGAGAGTGGAGGACCCCGAACCCCGATGAGCGCGACGCTCCAGCTCTTGATCCCGGTCGCCGGCGTGGCCGCGGTCCTGTTCGCCCTCTACCTGGCCCGCGACGTCCTGTCGCGAGATCAGGGTCCGCAGGCGATGCAGGACGTCGCCGCCACGATCCGCGAGGGCGCCGACGCGTTCGTCAAGCGCCAGTACACGACGATCGCTCTCCTGGCCCTCGGCGGAGCCGTCGTCATCGGCGTCGTGATCTCGCTCGTCGAGAACGCCCAGGTCGCCGATGTGCCCAAGCTCGCGGGCGGTCCGATCGGCCTGCTGACGGCCTTCGCGTTCCTCGTGGGCGCCGGCTGCTCGATGCTGGCGGGGATCATCGGGATGACGATCAGCGTCCGCTCGAACGTCCGGACCGCTGCGGCCGCGCGACGCAGCCTCGTCGAGGCGGTCCAGGTGGCCATGCGCGGCGGCGCGGTGTCGGGCTTCCTCGTCGTGGCCCTGTCGCTCCTCGGCGTCTGGGGGATCTTCTCCCTGTACGACGCGATCCTGGGCGACATCACCGTCAAGGAGGCGCCGTTCGTCATCGTCGGGTTCGGCTTCGGCGCGAGCTTCGTCGCCCTGTTCGCCCAGCTCGGCGGCGGCATCTACACGAAGGCCGCGGACGTCGGCTCGGACCTCGTCGGCAAGGTCGAGGCGGGCATCCCCGAAGACGATCCGCGCAACGCCGGCGTCATCGCCGACCTGGTCGGCGACAACGTGGGCGACTGCGCCGGTCGTGGCGCGGACCTGTTCGAGTCGACCGCCGCCGAGAACATCGGGGCGATGATCCTCGGGGTCGCCGCCTTCTCGATCGCGAGCTCGGCCGGCTGGGACCATCCCGAGGCCTGGATCTTCTTCCCGCTCGTCGTCCGGGCCTTCGGCCTCCTCGCCACGATCGTCGCAATGTTCTTCATCCGCGGCCGCGAGGACGAGGACCCGATGAACATCCTCAACCGCGGCTACTGGGTCACGACGATCCTGTCGGTCGTGGGCCTGCTGATCACGACGAACGTGATGATGAACACCGGGACCGCCGTCGGCTCCAACGGCTGGCCGGCCTGGATCTGGTTCTTCTTCGCGGGCATCGTGGGCCTCGCCACGAGCGTCGCGTTCGTGTACATCACCCAGTACTACACCGCGGGCACCTACCGCCCGGTCCGCGAGATCGCCGAAGCGTCCCGCACGGGGCCGGCGACGAACATCATCAGCGGCACCGCCGTGGGCTTCGAGACGACGTTCGTCACGGCGATCTCGATCGGGATCGCGCTGATCGCCAGCCACTGGCTCGGCGAGCAGGCGGGCCTGGTGGACCAGGCCGGCAAGAACGTCGGCGGCATCTTCGGGACCGCGGTCGCGACGATGGGCATGCTGATGACGACCGCCTACATCCTCGCGATGGACACGTTCGGCCCGATCACGGACAACGCCGGCGGCGTCGCCGAGTTCAGCCGCTCGGAAGCCGGCGCCCGCGAGATCACCGACCGTCTCGACGCGGTCGGGAACACGACGAAGGCCCTGACGAAGGGCTACGCGATCGCCTCCGCGTCGCTGGCCGCGTTCCTCCTGTTCAGCGCCTACATCGACAAGGTCAACCTGATCCTCGGCAACCAGATCGCCGCCGGCAAGCAAGGCGTCCAGCTCCTGACCGCGGTCAACCTCGCCGATGTCAGCGTCTTCGTCGCCGCCTTGATCGGCGCAATGCTCGCCTACTTCTTCAGCTCGCTCGCGATCCGCGCGGTCGGCAAGACGGCCCAGTCGATCATCGTCGAGGTCCGTCGCCAGTTCCGGGAGATGCCCGGGATCATGGATTACAGCCAGCGCCCGGACTACGCCCGCGTCGTCGACATCACGACCCGCGCGGCACTCCGCGAGATGGTGGCTCCGGGTCTGGTCGCGGTGGCGACCCCGATCATCGTCGGCCTCCTGCTCGGCTACCAGGCCGTCGCCGGGATGCTGATGGTCGGCACGATCGCGGGCGTCCTCCTCGCCACGACGTTGAACAACGGCGGCGGCGCCTGGGACAACGCGAAGAAGTACATCGAGTCGGGCAACCTCAAGGACGCCGCGGGCAACGTCCTCGGCAAGAAGACCGATGCCCACGCGGCGGCGGTCGTGGGCGACACGGTCGGCGATCCGTTCAAGGACACGGCCGGCCCGTCCCTCCACGTCCTCGTGAAGCTGCTGGCGACGATCACGCTGGTCCTGGCTCCGCTCTTCATCCGCTAGTTCCGCTCACCGGCCGGCGCCGCGGGCTCCGCTCGCGGCGCCGCGCTCGACCATCCCGGGCGGCCCAGCCCACCACCGGATCGGACGGTCATGGATCCGCTGCTCGTTGCTGCAGTCGTCATGGGCATCGTCCAGGGCCTGACCGAGTTCCTGCCGGTCTCCTCGAGCGGGCACCTGATCCTCGTCCCGTTCCTGCTCGGCGGCGTCCTGCCCGGGCTCCGTGACCCGTTCATCAGCTCGCTCGGGTTCAGCGTGATCCTGCATATCGGGACGCTGATCGCGTTGCTGATCTACTTCGCCCGCGACTGGCTGCGGATCGTGCCCGCCTTCTTCGGGGCGATCCGGGCTCGATCGCTCGACAGCGACCCGGACCGGCGCCTGGCGGTGCTGCTGGCGGTCGCGACTGTCCCGGCCCTGATCATCGGCTTCGTCCTGCACGACCTCGAGGACCTCATCCGTGAGCCCGGTCTCGTGGCCACGATGCTCGTCGTCGGCGCGGCGATCCTGTGGCTGGCCGAGCGGTCCGGTTCGCGCCGACTCCTGGCGCTCGACCTGTCGATCCCCAAGACCCTGGGGATCGGCATGGCCCAGGCCGCAGCGCTGATCCCGGGCATCAGCCGATCCGGGATCTCGATCTCGGCGGCCCTGTTCGCCGGGCTGCGGCGCGAGGAAGCCGCCCGGTTCAGCTTCCTGATGGCGACGCCGATCACGGCAGCGGCGGCCGCATACGAGGTGCTGAACGTCGTCCGCGGCGACGGCGTCCCGATCGAGATGGGTCCGCTCGTCGCCGGCCTCGTGGCGTCGTTCGTCTTCGGGATCGCCGCGATCGCCGTGCTTCTGCGCTTCTTGCGGACTCGCTCGACCGACGTCTTCGTGGCCTATCGCGTGCTGATCGCGGCGATCGTCCTCGTCGTGTGGCTCGGCTGATCGCCCGCATCGCCCGACCCGCGCTGTCCGCCGCGCTGGCCCCGTCGCCCGCTCCGCGCTTCTTGCGCGCGCTACCCTCCCGGCGATGGAGGTGATGAAGCAGCTCCGGCACCGGGCGATCCGCGACCTCGTCTCGTCGCGGCCGATCCGGACCCAGCAGGAGCTGGCCGGCGCGCTCCGCGAGCGCGGCTTCCGGACCACCCAGGCGACGATGTCCCGCGATGTTGCCGAGCTGGGCCTCGTCAAGGCCGGCCGTGCGGGTACCCACACCTACGCCCTCCCACCGAAGCTCGTCGAGGCCGACGTCTCGGGGGAGGATCGTCTTCGGGCGCTGCTCCGCGATCTACCGGTCGAGGTTCGGGAGGCCGGCTCCCTCCTCGTCGTGAAGACGCTGCCCGGCTCCGCCCACGCGATCGCGGCCGCGCTCGATCGCGCCCGCTGGCCCGAGGTCGCGGGCTCCATCGCGGGGGACGACACGGTGTTCGTCGCGTGTCCGGATCGGCCGGCGCTGCGCCGGATCGCGGCGCGGATCCGGGACTACGCCGGCTAGTCGTTTCGCCCGCTCACGCTCGGCGCGAGGGGCGAGCAGCCGGTCGTCCTCGATGCCTCGATGAGCGTCGGACGCTCCTTGCGGCGATCGGCGCCGATCGTTCGAGGCAAATCGCGTCCGATCCCCACCGTCCGTCGCCGTTGCGAGCGCGAGGCGCTCAGCGGCTCGCGCGGCCGCGCTCCCGGTCGTCGCAAGGAGCGCAAGCCGCTCACGCGGCGGCGCAGCCGGGCGGCGCCCGAAGCCCAGTGAGCGGATGCTGCTCAAACCGGCGCTCGGACGGGTGAGAGGTCGCCCAAATCGGGCCAAATCGGGGCTTCGCGCTCCGGACTGAGCGGAATCCGCTCGCGCCAACGCCCGGCTCGGGTCCCACGCTCCGGAATGAGCGGAATCCGCTCGCGCCGACGCCCGGCTCGGGTCCCACGCTCCGGGATGAGCGGAATCCGCTCGCGCCGACGCCCGGCGCGGTCTCGTGCTCCGGAATGAGCGGAACCTGCTCAGCTGGCTCGGGTCCGGGCTCGCCGCGGCGCGCCACGGATCCTGTCTTTTGACACTCCCCGAGCCCCGATCTATCCTGTCGGCCGGTCGAACTTCAGGCGCGCCGGAACGGCTGCGCAGCCTGGAGTTCTTTCGTTTATCTGAACCCAGCGGACGTGGCCCAGCGGCCCGTCGTGCCACCAGCCTGGGGGCGCCCCACCCGATGAACACGAAGCCCACCTACCTGTCCAAGGACGGCCTCGACAAGCTCCGGGCCGAGCTCGACGACATGCTCAGCGTCAAGCGGCCCGAGGTCGCCCAGCGCATCCATGACGCGAAGGAGCACGGCGACCTCTCGGAGAACGCCGAGTACGAGGACGCCAAGAACGAGCAGGCGTTCGTCGAAGGCCGGATCCAGACCCTCCAGGCGCTCATCAAGAACGCGACGATCATCGCCGAGAACCACTCGACCGACCACGTCCAGATCGGCTCGACCGTCACGGTCGACAGCAACGACGGCGAGGAGTCCTTCACGATCGTCGGCTCGACCGAGGCCCGCCCGACCGAGGGCCGGATCTCGAACGAGAGTCCCGTGGGCCGCGCCCTCCTCGGCAAGAAGAAGGGCGAGAAGGTCGTCGTGAAGGTGCCGGCGGGCGACTTCACGTACAAGATCGTCAGCATCACCTAGGGTTCGGCGCGGGGTCGGACCCCGCGACCAGCGGGGCGCCTCGGGCCTCGGGCGGAGGCAGGGCAGAGTGGACTGGGCCGACGAGCTCGCGGCGAGCGTCAGCGGACCGCAGGTCGTCAACGACAGCAAGACGCCGTCGGGAACCGTGCACGTGGGATCGCTCCGCGGACCGGTCATCCTGGACACGATCTCGCGCGCCCTGCGGGCCCAAGGCCTCGAGACCCAGCTCCTGTACGGGATCGACGATCTCGACCCCATGGACGCCCAGGCGCTCCTAACCCCGGATGCGATCGATCGCGAGATGGGCCGGCCGCTCGCCCGCGTCCCCGATCCGGCCGGTGACTGCCACGCGAGCTACGCCCGGCACTTCGCCGGGATCTTCATCGAGACGTTCAGGGGCCTCGGGATCGTCCCGGACCGCTACTACTGGATGAGCGACATCTACCCGACCGGGCAGGTGGACGGGTTCATCCGGACGGCGCTGGACCGGGCCGCGATCGTCCGCGAGATCTACCGCCGTGTCGCGAACGTCCAGCACCCTGACAGCTGGCTGCCGCTGTCGGTGATCTGCCCGAACTGCGGCAAGATCGGGACGACGTTCGCCAGCGACTGGGACGGCCAGACGGTCGCGCTCGAGTGCCGGCCGAACCTCGTCACCTGGGCGACGGGCTGCGGCTGGACGGGCCGGGTGTCCCCGTTCGGCGGCGCCGCGAAGCTCCCCTGGAACCTCGAATGGGCGGCGCAGTGGTCGCTGTTCGGCGTCACGATCGAGCCGTGCGGCAAGGATCTCTCGACCGCGGGCGGCTCGCGGGACCGCTCCGACGCGATCGCCCGCGATGTCTTCGAGCGCGAGCCACCCCTCAACGTCGCCTATGAGTTCATCAACATCGGCGGCAAGAAGATGTCCACGTCGAAGGGCCGCGGTGCCGCCGCCCACGAGATCGTCGAGGTGATCCCGCCCGAGCAGCTCCGGTTCTTCTTCCTCCGCCCCAAGCCGAACCACGCCGTCGACTTCGACCCGGCGGGCACGGACGCGGTGCCGCGCCTCTTCGACGAGTTCGACAAGTTCGCGGCGGCGACCGCCGGCAGGGAGATCCGCGGCGAGATCGCGCCTGGCTTCGAGGGCACGTTCCGCTACTCCCTCCTGGACCGCGACGCCGATGTGACCGCGGACGCCGCCCGGTTCCGGCCGGCCTTCTCGCACCTCGCCCTCCTCGCCCAGATCCCGAACGTCGACGTCCGGGCCCGGGTCGAGGCGGAGAAGGGCGGCGCGCTCGACGATCGCGAGGCGGGGATCCTCGACGAGCGCGTCCGCGCGGCCCGCGCGTGGCTGGAGGCGTACGCCCCGGAGCGAGCGATCGTGGCCGTGCGCGCGGACCTGCCGGACGAAGCGGTCGCGGCGCTCGACGACGCCCAGCGGACCTACTTGGGCCGCCTCGGCGACGCCGCTGCGGCCGGTGCCGATCCCGGATCCGGCGAGGCCTGGCAGGACCTGATCTTCTCCGTCGCGGCGGCTGCGGGCCTCCCGAACGGGCGCGCCTTCGCGGCGATCTACGCGGCGTTCCTCGGCCGGACGAACGGGCCTCGCGCCGGTTGGCTGCTGGCGTCGCTGGATCGGTCGTTCGTGATCGATCGTCTCCAGGTCGCGGCCGCGGCCAAGCGCACGGTGACCGCATGAGCGTCGGGCTGCAGCGGCTGCGCGATGACGCCGAGACCGTCCGCAAGGGCGCCATCGACAAGGGCGAGGATCCGGCGATCGTCGACCGAGCGCTCGAGCTCGACGAGCGGCGGCGCCGGCTGCGCGGCGACGGCGACACGCTCAAGGCCGAGCGGAACGCGGCGAGCAAGCAGATCGGCGAGGCGATCAAGGGCGGCGCCCGGCCCGACGGGCCGGAGGTCGCCCAGCTGAAGGCCGCCTCGGTCGAGGCCGGCCGCCGGATCGACGAGATCGACGCCGAGCTGGCGACGGTCGAGGCCGAGGTCGAGCAGGTCCTCCTCCGGATCCCGAATCCGGCCGACCCGGACGTCCCGATCGGCGGCGAGGAGTCGAACGTCACGGTCCGGACGTGGGGCGAGCTGCTCCCCGTCGAGCAGCCGATCGTCGGCGAAGTCGGAGCCGACGCCCAGCCGGGCGCGGCGACCTGGCGCCGCCTCCCGCACTGGGAGCTCGCGGCCGACCTCGACATCATCGACAACCCGCGCGGCGCGAAGATCGCCGGCTCGGGCTTCCCGGTCTACAAGGGCGCCGGCTCCGCGCTCCAGCGGGCCCTCATCAACTTCTTCCTCGACATCCACACCCGCGAGAACGGGATGACCGAGGTCTGGCCCCCCGCGGTCGTGAACACCGCGAGCGCCACCGGCACCGGCCAGATCCCCGACAAGGAAGACCAGATGTACGTCGTCACCCGCGACGACCTCTACCTGGTGCCCACCGCCGAGGTCCCGGTCACGAACCTCCATCGCGACGAGATCCTGGAAGCCCATCAGCTCCCGATCCGCTACGCGGCCTACTCCCCGTGCTTCCGGCGCGAGGCTGGCGCGGCCGGCAAGGACACCCGCGGCATCCTCCGCGTCCATCAGTTCGACAAGGTCGAGATGGTCTTCTTCGAGAAGCCGGACGACTCCAATGACGCGCTCGAGTGGCTGACCGAGCGGGCCGAGATCCTGCTCCAGCGGCTCGGCCTCGCCTACCGGGTCCTACTGATGGCGACGAAGGAGATGGGCTTCGTCCAGGCGAAGAAGTACGACCTGGAGGTCTGGTCGCCGGGCGTCGAGAAGTGGCTCGAGGTCAGCTCCTGCTCGAACTTCCGCGACTACCAGGCGCGCCGGATGGCGATTCGCTGGCGCCCCGAGCCGGGCGCGAAGCCGGAGCTCGTCCACACCCTCAACGGCTCCGGGCTCGCCCTGGCTCGGGTCGTCGCCGCGATTCTCGAGACCTATCAGCGACCCGATGGCTCGATCGAGGTGCCGGAGGTCCTGCGCCCGTACCTGGGCCGCGACGCGATTGGGCCGAGCGCCTGACGCGGCGCCCCTGCGGGCGCCCCTAAGATGACCGCCGGAGAGGTGGCAGAGCGGTCGATTGCGGCGGTCTTGAAAACCGCTGACCGAAAGGTCCGTGGGTTCGAATCCCACCCTCTCCGCCAACCTCCGGCACCGAGCGGCGCTTCTCCAGGCTTCGACCTACGACCTGGCCACGGGCGATCGTCGTCCACGGCCCGACGGATCTCCCGCCCGGCTACCGCTGATTCCGCGCCCCAGGCCGCGGGTCGCATCGTGCACGACCGGCCGGTCCGGTGCACGATCCGTGCATGACCGACGAGCACGACCACGATTCGCACGACCACGACGAGCACGAGCACCATCACCACGAGGGACCGCACGACTACCAGTCGGCGATCGAGGGCTACCGCGCCGAGAAGGACGCGTTCTTCAAGTCCGCGCCGGGAAGCCCGATCCCGCTCGAGGAACGCGACGACTTCGATGGACTGCCGTACTACCCCATCGCCGTCGACCTCGTCTTCGAAGGCCTGACGCCCGAGCCGTACGCGGGCAGCGAGCCGACGACCTTCCAGATCCCCACCTCGGACGGCAAGCTGCGGGCCGCTCGCCGCGCGGGCGTGTTCACCTTCGAAGCCGGCGGCGAGCCGCGCCGCCTGACCGCCTACGAGCTCGAGGGCGCCCATGCCGACGGCCGGATGTTCCTGCCGTTCCTCGACGCGACGTCCGGATCCGAGACCTATGGGGCAGGCCGATACCTCGACCTCGAGCCGGACGAGGACGGGACGTACGCGATCGACTTCAACCTGGCCTACCACCCGTCCTGCGTGTACGCCGCCCACTTCTCCTGCCCGCTGACCCCCGCCGAGAACCGCCTCGCGATCCCGATCCGGGCCGGCGAGCGGCTGGCCGAGGGCGCCGTCGGCTGACGTGACGTCGAGCCCGGTGCGGGCGATCCGCTGAGTCGTCCCACGACGCAGTTCCGGTCCGTGTGAGCGTGAGCGCGTGGCAATCGCGACCCGACCACGCGGGCAGGGCTCCGGTTCGAGTCACCCGACGACTCAACGGGGTTGGATCGCCCGCGATGCGGGTCAGGCGCGAGCGACGCCCAGTGCCTCCGCCATCGCCGCGAGATGAGCGGGCGTCGAGCCGCAACAGGCCCCGATGATCCGGGCCCCTGCCGCAGCGAAGCCCGTCCCGGCCTCGGCCATCGTCGCCGGATCGGCCCGGTAGACCGCCCGGAGATCGATGAGCTCGGGCATCCCGGCGTTCGACTTCGCCACGAGCACCGCGCCGGGCGCAGCGACCCGCATCTTCTCGACGACCGGCAGCAGTTCGTCCGGGCCGTTGCCGCAGTTCCCGCCGATCGCGTCGGCGCCGGCCTCGAGCAGCGCCCGCGCCGCTGCCTCGGGCGACACGCCCATCATCGTGTGGCCGCGGGTGTCGAACGTCATCGTGGCGATGATCGGGATGTCCGCGTTCGCGCGCCGCGCGCCGCGGATCGCCGCCGTGATCTCGGACAGGTGCGACATCGTCTCGACCCAGATCACGTCGACGCCGCCGGCGATCAAGCCCCGGGCCTGCTCCTCGAAGACGTCGGTCGCCTCGTCCTCGCCGAGCGTCCCGAGGGGCGCCATGATCTCGCCGCTCGGGCCGATGTCGCCCGCGACCAGGGCCCGCCCTCCGGCGGCGTCCGCCTCCGCCCGCAGGAGGATCGCCGCCGTGCGATTCAGGTCGTGGGCCCGAGACTCCAGGCCGTGGAGCCGGAGACGGAGCCGGTTGCCGCCGAACGTGTTCGTCAGGACGATCCGCGAGCCCGCGTCGATGTAGCCGCGGTGGATCCGCCGGACCACGTCGGGGTGGGCGACGTTCCAGGTCTCGGGCGGATCGCCGAACTGGAGGCCGTTCGCGAACAGCATCGTGCCCATCGCCCCGTCGGCGAGGATCGTGCCGCCCTCGGCCAGGAGGGCCCGCCACTTCGCGTTGATCGGAGCGGGAGCCAGCTCGTGAGTCGCCGGCGGGGGAGCCGGGTCCGACGCGGGACCCGCGCCCGGGCCACGCCCGTCGGACGGGTCCATGACGGGAGCCCCGCCACGGCGGGAGCGGCGATGCGGCGTCTGATCGCTGGTCATCGGTCGCCCAACGATAGCGGGTGGGAGCAACCGCGGACGTGGGAGCATGGCCGGGATGGATCGGACCGACCTGGGACGGCGTGCCTGGCGCGCCCGGAGCGCTGCGCGCCGAACGGCCGAGCGGGCGCGCACGACGACCAATCTCGTCGCGCTCGGGATCGGTGTCGCCGTCGGTCTGATCGTCATCGCCCTCGCCGGCCACGCCGTCCTGGGCCGTCTGGGTGATCCGTTCGCCCTGCTCGTGGCACTCCCGCCCTTCGCCCACGCCCTGGCCTCGTTCGGGCTGCGCGACCTCCTGGCCCGCCGGATCGCCGCCGTCCGGACAGGGGAGCGGCGGTTGGTCGCGGCGTTCGGCCTGTGGCTCGGCACGAGCGCCCTGCTGACCCTGGACGTGGCCGCAGTCGCGGCGGGATCGGTCGCGATGGCCATCGGCCGCGACCACGGGGAGCGTCGCTGGCAGCTCGGCGCCGCGGTCGTCGGCTCCAACGTGGGGAGCCTGCTCTTCCCGTTCAGCAGCCTCACGAATCTCGTCCTCGTCGCGGGCTCGGGGATCGGGCTCGCGGCCTATGTCGGTGCGGTGGTTCCGGCACTGGTCGGAGCGGCCGTTGCGGGCGGCACGCTCCTCCTGGCTCGGTTCGTGCAGGACCAGGACGACGATCGCGACGACAGCCCCGCGATCGACGATCCGCCGCTTCGCTACGCGCCGGCCCGAGGCGACCGCGACGGGCCTGTCGATCAGGCCTCCACCCTGGCCGCGTCGCTCGCGGGTGCGGTCGCGGTGGTGGCGGTCGTCTCGGGTCTGACGGGCGGATCGATGGTCTGGCCGTTCGTGGCCGGGGCGGCGATCCTCGTGGGATGGGCGGTGGCGATCGGCCGGCTCGAGGCTTCGTCGATCGTCCGAACGGTCCCGCTCGGCGCATTCGCGGTGATCGGCGTGGCCGGGCTCGCGTCGGGAGCGCTCGCCGCGGTCGCCGGGCTTCTGCCCCACCCCCGGACCGCCGGTCCGGCCGAGATCGCCGTCGTCGCGCTCGTGGGGGCGGGCCTGTCTGCCGCGCTGAGCAACTTGCCGGCCGCCGCGTTCGGGGCCGCCTGGCTCGGCGTCGCGTCGCCGGCCCTGATCGTCGCGTTCCTCGTCGGCACGAACGCGGGATCGATGGCGATCCCGAATGGCTCGATCGCGACGACCCTGGCGCGCTCGTCGGCGCGGTCGTCGGCACGCCTGCGCGGCCACGAGACCGGGATCGGGGCCTACCTCGCGGGTGCCTGGCGCTATGCCGCCGTGACGGGCGTCGCGGCGGTCGTGGCCCTGATCGCGATCCGCTGATCCCGCGATCCCGGAACGTCCTGTACCGTCGCGTCGTGCAAGTCCGCTGCGGCCACCTGGACCACATCGACCCGGCCCGGCCCCGCCCGCTCGACGTCTGTCCGACCTGCGTGGACATGGGCAGCACCTGGGTCCATCTCCGGCAATGCCTCGAGTGCGGCGCGACGAACTGCTGCGACTCGAGCCCGAATCGCCACGCGACGGCGCACTTCCACACGAGCCGCCACCCGGTCATGCAGACCCTCGAGCCGGGCGAAGACTGGGCGTGGTGCTTCGTCGAGCGCCTCACGCTCGAGCCCGATGACGGCGACTGGGTGGTCGTCGACCCGTTCTTCGACGCCGGCGTCTGGTATGCGCGCGAGGCGATCCAGGGTGGCGCGGCGCTCCCGTTCCCGCCCGGGACGACCGGTCAGGACGGATTCCCGCTCCACACCTGGCAGTCGACCTACCGCAGCCGGCACGACGCCGGCACCCTCGATCCCGACCAGCAGGCCGAGCTGGAAACGATCCCCGGCTGGCGCTGGTAGCCGATCCGGCGGCCGCGCCCGGGGTGGCCGGGTCCCGGTGCCGATAGGACCTTCCGGTCATGGGCGCGTCCGCCGTCCTCCCTAGGCTGGACGGAGGGGACGCTGCCCGCTCCGAGGTTCCATCGCTCCGATGTTCGGCTCCCGGTCGTCTGCCCGACCGAAGGCCCGCTCGCTGCTCCTGGTGCTCGTCTTCGGCGCGTTCCTCGCGATCATCGGGATCACCGCCACGGCCCAGGCCGCGCTCGTGTCGCTGCACGTTTCCACGAGCACCCTGAACGCGGTGGTCGCCAGCGATTCGGCGACGGTCCGCGCGGTCCTGGACGACAGCCTCGTCCTGCGAGACCTCGATCCGGGGACCGCGGCCAGCGCGGTCTCGAGCCGTCTCCAGACCGAGCTCCACGCCCTGACCGACGACGGTGGCGTGCTCCGCGTGGAGCTCCGCCGGCTCGATGGGACGATCGTCGCGGCGAGTGACCCAGCCCTCGCCGGCGGGATCGCGCCAGCCAGCGCCGAGGCGAGCGCCGCGGCCGGGGGCGCCCCGAAGATCGCGATCGTGCCTGCGACCGACGCCGCGGCGGGTCCCGGATCGTTCTCCTCGGCCACGCTCCTGCGCGAGTTCCTGCCGATCAGCACCGACGACCAGGTCCGCGGCGTCGTGGGGATCTGGCGCGATGCGGTCCCGCTCCTGGCCCGGCTCGAGACCGTGCGGCGCGACGTCGTCGTCGTGACGCTCAGCGCGGCCCTCGTCGCGGCGCTCCTCCTGCTGGCGATCTTCCGCGGCGCGCAGGGCCGGCTCAGCCGTCAGACCGCCGCGCTGATCGAGGCGGCCCGTCGGGACCCGTTGACCGGCCTCCTGAACCACGGAGCGCTCGTCGATCACCTGGCGGCGGCGATCGAGCGCTCGCGGGCGACCGACGCCCCGATCGGGATCGCCCTGGCCGACCTCGACAACCTCCGCCTCCTGAACGAGACCCACGGCCACGACGCGGGCGATGCAGCCCTGCTCGCGGTTGCCGCCGAGCTGGCCCGGCAGCTGCCGGACGACGTGGCGGTGGGCCGCTTCGGGCCGGACGAGTTCCTGGCGATCGCGCCGGCCGGATCGGTCGTCGAGCTGGAGCCGGCGATCGCCGCGGTCCGCGCGGCGCTGGCCGATCGGAGCCTCCAGTTCGAGGCGACGGAGCGACTGCCGGTCACGATCAGCGCCGGCCTGTGCGTGTTCCCGGAGCATGGCTCGTCCGCGACGACCCTTCTCGCGGCGGTGACCCGCGTGCTCGAGGAGGCGAAGGCCTCGGGTGGCGACACCGTCAAGGTCGCCGGCCCCGCCGAGCCCGAACCGGCGGCCGCGCGGTCCGGGTTCGACGTCCTCCAGGGCCTGGTGCTGGCGATCGACACGAAGGATCGCTACACGAAGCGCCACTCGGAGGACGTCTCCCGCTACGGCGTGTACCTGGCGGAGCAGATCGGGCTCGACCCCGACCTGATCGCGGCGATCCGGCTCGCCGGACTGCTCCACGACATCGGCAAGATCGGGATCCCGGACGAGATCCTCCGCAAGCCCGGCCGGCTCACCCCGGACGAGTACGCGATCGTCAAGCAGCACGTGGCGCTGGGCGACATGATCGTCCGCGATGTCCCCGACATCGACCAGGTCCGGGCGGGGATCCGCCACCACCACGAGCGCTGGGACGGCGAGGGCTATCTCCACCGGCTCGCGGGCGAGCAGATCCCCCTGATCGCCCGGGTCCTCGCGGTCGGCGACGCCTTCTCGGCGATGACGACCACGCGGCCGTACCGCAAGGCGCTCGAGGTCCGCGAGGCGCTCACGAGGCTCGGCGACGCGGCCGGCACCCAGCTCGACGAGGCGCTCGTCACGGTGTTCGTCCGGGGGATCGAGACGGACGCCGAGGCACCGCTCCCCGGTGTCGGCGCGCCCGCGCGACGGGCGCCGTCGGGGGCCGCGCGGAGCCGGCGGATCGCGTGACCCGCTCGGACCGGGGAATGCCGTCGGCCCGTGGAACCGCGCCGCGCGCAGGGGGCCACGCGCTCGCGGTCGGATGCGTAGCGGTCATGGCCCTCCTGGTGGCGCCACCGCGCGCCCTGGCCCTGGGCCTGATCGCCAACCCGGACAGCCTCACCGCGCATCACGACCGGACCACGACCGTCGCGGCACCGGGCGTTCTGGGCAACGACCTGATCCTCCTCGGGGCGACCGCGGTCCTCGACAGCGTGCCGACCAATGGCTCGGTCGTCCTTCGCGGCGACGGCGGCTACAGCTACACGCCCAAGCCGGGGTTCGTGGGCAGTGACGCGTTCTGGTACCACGCCGCGAGCCTCACCTCGTCGGGCTCGGCGAAGGTCTCGATCTCCGTCGTGAACGCGGCGCCGGTGGCCACCGACGACTCGTACGCCGTGGGGACGGGCGTGCAGCTGACGATCGCGGCGCCGGGCGTCCTGGGCAACGACACCGACGGCGACGGTGACCCCTTGACGGCGAGTCTGGTCGACGGCGGCGGGAACGGATCGCTCAGCCTCAACTCCAACGGCGGGTTCTCGTTCAAGTCCGGCGGATCGTTCGTGGGCACCCGGACGTTCACGTATCGCGTCAGCGACGGCCTGACCTCGTCGGCGGTCGCGACGGTCTCGATCCAGGTGGGCACGACGCCGAGCCCGACGCCGATGCCGACGCCAACCCCCACGCCGACTCCGACGCCCACGCCACGCCCGTCCCCGAGCTCCGCCCCAACCGCGACGCCGATCATCCCCCTCCCATCGCTCGTCATCCCGACGTTGCTGCCGCTCCCGACCCTGCGTCCGACCGCCACGCCCACCCGAACGCCGACGCCCAGCCCGGTGCCGACGCCCAGGCCGGCGCCGACGATCGCGCCGTCCGGCTCGGCCACGCCCGCAAGCACCGCGTCGTTCCCGCCGGGGACCGGCGGGGTGGTCGGCCCGACGTCTGACGGCTCCGCGGCCGGCGGAGCGACGCCCGGTGGTACCGCCCAGCAACCGGCGGACGGGGCCGCGATCGTGGTCGGGCGCCGTGGGGGCGTGGGTGAGCCTGTCGAGATCGGCGGCTTGGGCGACCTCGGTCTCGCCGGCTTGGACGGCATCGTCGACTGGGCGGTCCCATCGCTCGTCCTGGGCGTGCCGGGCATCCTCCTGATCCTCGTCGTGGGCGCCCAGGTGCTGGGCGGCGCCCGGTGGGTGCCGATCGTGCGTCGCGGCTTCCGCGGGCTCGGCGTCCGGCGCCGGGAGCCACGTCTCCGCTGACGCCGCCCGGGCGCTACCGTGATCGGGTGATCGCCCCCGAGCCCGGCCTGTGCGCAGCCTGCCGGCACATGCGCCGCGTCGTCACCGCCCGCGGCTCCCGGTTCGTCCTGTGCGAGCGGTCGCGGACCGATCCGTCGTTCCCGCGCTACCCGCGTCTGCCCGTGACCGCCTGCGCCGGGTTCGAGCCCGGATCGGCGGGCGAGTCCAAATCGCCCTTGACGCCTCGGACGCCTCGCTCCTAGACTCCGCGGACATTCCGAAGAACGGGCTGTGAACGGGACGAGTACCCCTCGTGCGTCGGCAGAGAGATCCGGTGGCTGGTGGAAACCGGAGCGACGGCGGTGGCGAATGGACCCGGGAGCCTCCGGACCGAACGGCGAGTCGCGCGAGCGGCGACCCCAGTAGGCTCCGGCGCAGAGCGCCAGCGATAGCGGGCAGCGCCGATCGGTTCCCGCGAGGGACGCCCGTCGGTCACGAAGTGCGGCATCGCCGAATGAGGGTGGCACCGCGGAAGGCACGACCTTTCGTCCCGGGACGAACAGGTCGTTTCTGATTCTCGGGCGCGCGGCCCGAGCCGCAGCTCCCACGCGGAGGCACCGAACCGATGGCCACCACCGATCCGCTCAGCCTGGCCGAGGCCAAGCGCCTTGCCGGCAACGCCGACACGCTCCTCCTCCGCGCGACCCGCCCGGCCGATCTCGAGACCCCGATCGGCGCCTTCCTGCGCCTCGACGACGGGGCCACGCCGGCCTACCTCCTCGAGTCGGTCGAGGGCGGCGAGCGGCTGGGCCGCTACAGCTTCCTCGGCGTCGGGCCGCGGCGGCTGCTCGAGGTCCGCGGGACGGTCGCCCGGACGCAGACCCGGCCCGTGACCGTCGACACCTACAGCCCGGATCTCCCGGTCGACGTCGCCGAGGCGCCGGATCCGCTCGCCGCGCTGCGAGCCTTCGTCCCGCGCCGCCGGATCCTCCCGACCGAGGGGATGCCGCGCTTCACGGGCGGCGCGGTCGGGGCGCTCGCCTACGACGCGGTCAGCGCCTTCGAGCCGACGGTCCCGCAGCCGGAGCGCGACCCGATCGGCGTCCCGAGCGCCGCCTTCATCGAGACCGACCTGGTCCTCGTCTTCGACCACCTCACCCACACGCTGAGCGCGATCGCCTCGCTCCACACCGAGGCCCCGGATCTCGAGGGCCGCTACCGGATCGCCGAGGCCGCGATCTTCGAGGCCCTCGAGCGGTCGGCCCGGCCGACCCAGGCCGAGCTCGCCGGCCCTGGCCGGGCCGGCCCGAACGGCGCGACACCCCAGGGCGTCGGCGAGCCGATCGAGACGAGCCTGGGGCGCGACGCCTACATCCGGGCGGTCGAGGTGGCCAAGGACGCGATCGCCAGCGGCGAGGCGATCCAGGTCGTCCTCGCCCGGCGGCAATCGTTCGGGCTGCCGATCGATCCCGCGACCGGCAGCCAGCTGGACGGCATCTCCCTGTACCGGGCCCTCCGCCGAGTCAATCCCAGCCCGTACCTGTTCTTCGTCCGGACCCCGCAGTTCGAGGTCGTCGGAGCGAGCCCGGAGCTCCTGCTCCAGGTCGACGGCGACCGCTTGACCACCCACCCGATCGCGGGGACCCGGCCGCGCGGCGCCGACGAGCGCGAGGACCAGCTCCTCGCCGAGCAGCTCCAGCGCGATCCCAAGGAGCGGGCGGAGCACATCATGCTGGTCGACCTGGGCCGGAACGACCTGGGCCGCGTGGCCCGGCCCGGGACGGTGACCGTCAGCAAGTACATGGAGGTCGAGCGCTACAGCCACGTCCTGCATCTGGTGTCGCACGTCGAGGGGCGCCTCCGGCCCGACCTCGACGCGCTCGACGCGCTGCGGGCCGTGTTCCCGGCCGGCACCCTCAGCGGCGCGCCGAAGGTCCGGGCGATGCAGCTGATCGCGGCGGCCGAGGGCGAGCGCCGCGGCCTCTACGGCGGCGCGGCGGGCTACCTGGGCTACAACGGCAACCTCGACACGGCGATCACGATCCGGAGCGCGGTCCTGAAGGACGGCCAGGCCCATCTCCACACGGGCGCCGGGATCGTCGCGGGCAGCGTGCCCGAGAAGGAGTTCGAGGAGACCGAGCACAAGGCGGCCGCCCTCCGCCGGGCGATCGAGCTGGCGGTCGCGCCGCCGGACGCACCGCGCTCGCGAGCGGGCGCCGGAGAGACGGCGGCCGTCGGCGGCGGGGGGCGCTCGTGATCCTCGTCATCGACAACTACGACAGCTTCACGTTCAACCTGGTCCAGGCGCTCGAGGCCGCCGGGGCGACGGTCCGGGTCCTCCGCAACGACGCCATCGACAAGGCGGGCGTCGAGGCCCTGGCCGCCGATCCCGACGCGAACCTGCGGGGCATCATCGTGTCGCCCGGGCCGGGCGATCCCTCGGCGGCCGGGGTGTCCGTCGCTTCGATCGAGGTCGCCCGCGACCACGCGATCCCGCTCCTGGGTGTCTGCCTCGGGATGCAGTCGATGGCGGCCGCGTTCGGCGCCTCGATCGTCCGGGCGCCGACCCTCGTCCACGGCGAGGCGTCGGAGGTGACCCACGACGGGGCCGGGTTGCTGGCCGGCATGCCG
>DASSHB010000040.1:0-13713 GCA_035693125.1 Candidatus Limnocylindrales bacterium
GTCGGTGATCCCCTCCTCCCAGGCGACCCGGCCGATCATCTGTGAGATGCCGAAGCCCAGGTTGCAGATCGCGCCGGGCGGGAACTCCAGGAGCGAGCGCCGGGCGATGATCTTGCGGACGTCGAGCGGCAGCGGCGGCTCAGGGCGGACGGGGCGCCTGGCGGCCCCCGCGTAGTACGGCGAGTCGCGGGTGATGTACGTCTGCCACTGATCCGGATCGACGTAGACGTGGTCGACGAGCGCGCCCGGGACCTTCACGTCGCGCATCCGGAGGCTGCCCCGGGTCGCGAGCTGGCGGACCTGGGCGATGACGATCCCGCCGCTGTTCCGGGCGGCCATCGCCATCGCCAGCATCTCGCCCGGGATCGCCTCGCCCTCCATCGTCAGGTTGCCGTCCTCGTCGGCGGTCGTGCCGCGAATCACGGCGACATCGATCGGGAAGGCGTGGAAGAGCAGCCACTCCTTGCCGCGGAGCGTGACGACCTCGACGAGATCCTCGGTGGTCCGGGCGTTCTGCTTGCCGCCGGTCTGGCGGGGATCGACGTACGTGCCCAGGCCCACGGCCGTCACGAGACCGGGCCGCCCGGCCGCGATCTCGCGCATCAGCTCGGACAGGACGCCCTGCGGGAACGAGTAGCTCTCGATCTCGTTCGCCTCGACGAGGGCGCCCAGGCGCGGCTCGTTGCCGATGTTCGAGCCGATCGTCCGCTTCTGGAGGCCCGTCAGCCCGAGCTGCGAGAACCCGCGGTCGGCGAAGTCGCCGATCCCCACGACCCGGACGGTCGTCAGGTCGCGCGGCCGGGCCTCCGCCGCGAAGACCGCCGCGAGCTCGTCGATGAACCGCTGCGGCAGCGCGTGGCCGGCGCCGGACCCGCCGATGACGATCGTGGCGCCGTCCCGGACCAGCCCCACGGCGTCGCGGACCTCGATGACCTTGGAAGCGGCGAATGCCGCGGCACGGGTCACGGCATGAATCCTCCGGCGTTCGGGTTGAGGGTCTGGCCCAGGAAAAGCGACGCTCGGTCGGAGAGCAGGAAGATCACGGCCTCGGCGACCTCGTCGGCCCGTCCGAACCGGCCCACCGCCATGTCCCGAAGACGCGCCTTGCCCGCTTCGCTCTCGACCAGCTCGGCCGTCATCTCGGTGATCGTCACGCCCGGCGCGACCGCGTTGATCCGGATCCCCTTCGCCCCGAACTCCCGCGCGAGGGACCGCGTCAGGCCGATCAGGCCGGCCTTGGCGGCGCTGTAGGCGGCGGTCTCGGGGATCCCCATCTGGCCGAGCCGCGAGGCGATGTTCACGATCGAGCCGGACCCTTGCTCGAGCATCACCGGGATGGCCGCCCGCATCGTCCGGAAGCTGGCGCTGAGGTTCGTGGCGATCACCCGGTCCCACTCGTCGGGCGCGAGGGCGAGGGTCGGGCCTCGCTGATCCATCCCGGCGTTGTTCACCAAGCCGTCCAGGCGGCCGAACGCCGTCACGACCTCCTCGACGAGGCCCTCTGCCGCGTCGCCGTCGCTCAGGTCCGCCTGGAAGGCGCGGGCGTCGGCGCCCGCGGCCTGGGCCGCCTCGACGACCCGTTGGGCGGCCTCGACGCCGGCGCGCGAATGGACGGCGACGCGGGCGCCTTCCTCCGCCGCGCGCTGAGCAATCGCCGCGCCGATCCCGCGGCTGCTTCCCGTCACGAGCACGACCCGGTCGGCGAGGAGCCCGCTCATCGGCCCACCCCGCTGCCCGGCGCGGCCGTCGAGCCACGCAGCACGACCTCGGTCGGCAGCCGGCGCGGCTCCGACGTCCCGCCCGCGAGTCGCCGATCTGCCTCCTCGAAACCCAGGCGGCCGAGCTCCCGCAGCGGCAGCCGGACGGTCGACAGGCTCGGAGCGGTGAGCGCGGCCGTGGAGATGTCGTCGAACCCGGCCACGGAGACCTGGCCCGGAACCGCGATCGCCCGCTCGGCCAAGCGCCGCAGCGCCCCCAGGGCCAGCAGGTCGTTCGCGCAGCAGATCGCCGTGAATGACACGCCGCCGTCGAGCAGGATGTCCACGCCGAGGGCGCCGCCCGGGCTGTCGAAGCTCGTCGCGACGACGAGGCGCTCGTCGACCGACAGGCCCGCGTCGGCCAGCCCGCGTCGATAGCCCGCGAGCCGCTCCTGGGCGACGAAGAGGCTGCCCGGCCCGGCCAGGAACGCGATCCGCTCGTGGCCCAGAGCGACGAACGTCGCGACCATCGCCGCGATCCCGGCCGCGTTGTCGACGCCCACCTCGGGCTCGCCGCCGGCGTGCGGCGAGAGATGGACCACGGCCGCACCATCGGCGGTCATCGCCGCCAGGTGCCGCTCGATCTCCGCGTTCGCCTCGCGGTCGTCCAGCCCGGAGCCGGCGAAGACCACGGCCGCCGCCCGCATCGAGCGGAGGAGCCGGACGTAGGACGCCTCGCGCACCGCGTCACGCTCGGACGAGCAAGTGATCACCAGGTAGCCGGACGCGTTCGCCCCGTCCTCGACCCCACGCACGACCTCCGAGAAGTACGGGTCGGTGATGTCGTGGACGATGACCGCAACGACCGGGACGCGGCTCTTCAGGAGCCCGCGGGCCAGCGCGTTCGGGACGTAGTCGAGCTCGCGGGCGGCCTCGAGGACCCGAGCCCGCGTCGCGGCGCTGACCGGGTAGTCGGCCTCGGACACGACCCGCGACGCGGTCGCGGGTGACACGCCCGCCAGCCGGGCGACCTCGGTGATCGATGCCATCGGGCGGTCGGTCCGATCGCCTAGTAGGGATACGGGTAGGAGCGGGCGTCGTCCCGGACGGTCACCCACTGCCACTCGGTGAACTCGTCCCAGTTCGCGGCGCCGCCGAAGCGCGCTCCGTTGCCCGACGCGCCCATCCCGCCGAACGGGATCGTCGCCTCGTCGTTCACGGTCTGGTCGTTGACGTGGACCATCCCGGACTTCAGCTTCTGGGCGAGCTCCAGGCCGCGCGAGATCGAGCGCGAGTAGACGGCGCCCGTGAGGCCGTACTCGCTGTCGTTGGCGAGGGCGAGCGCCTCCTCGTCCGTGTCGAACACCACGACCGGGGCGACCGGCCCGAAGATCTCCTCGCGCCAGGCCGCCTGGTCCTGGGTCACGTCGGCCAGAACGGTCGGCCGGTAGAAGAGGCCGTCGTGGGTCCCACCGACGACGACCCGCGCCCCGGCGTCGATCGAGCGGCGGACGATCCCGTCGACCCGCTCGAGCTGCTTCTGGTTGACGATCGGCCCCAGGTCGACGTCCTCGCGGTACGGATCGCCGAGCCGGAGCCGCCCCGCTTTCTCGGCGAGCATCGCGACGTACTCGTTCGCGACGGACCGATGGACGATGTGGCGGCCCGTCGCGAAGCAGACCTGGCCCTGGAACTGGAATGTGGCGAACGCGCCGGCGGAGGCCGCTGCCTCGAGATCGGCGTCGTCGAGGACGACGAACGCGTTGTTCCCGCCGAGCTCCAACGAGACGCGCTTCAGCAAGCCGCCGGCAAGCGTGCCGACCCGCCGTCCCGCGGCCGTCGACCCGGTGAACGACACCCGGTTCACCTTCGGGTCGGTGACGATCGCCTCTCCCGTCTCCGCGCCGCCGAGCACGACCTGGAGGAGGCCCTCGGGCAAGCCGGCCTCACGGAACACTGCGGCGAACACGGCTCCGCCACAGACGGCGGTCTGGGGATCCGGCTTGAGGATCACCGCGTTGCCAACGGCCAGGGCGGGCGCGACGACCCGCATCCCGAGAACCGTCGGCGAGTTCCACGGCGTGATCGCCCCGATCACTCCGACCGGGACGCGGCGGAGCATCGAGAGGCGCCCCGCGACGACGCTCGGGACGAGCTGGCCGTACGGCTGGAACGGCATCGTCGCGGCCGCGTGCAGCTCGCCGATCGCGAAGTTCTGCTCGTGGTGCATCTTCCCGTGGACGGCGCCCGTCTCGCGCTGCGTCCAGGTCCCGAACTCCGCTCGGTGGGCCTCGTAGATCTCGGCGGCGCGCCGGAGGATCCGTGCCCGCTCGTCATAGCTCGTCTCGGCCCAGGCCGGCTGGGCGGCAGCGGCCGCGGAGGCGGCACGGGCGACGTCGTCCGGCGTGGACTGCGGCAGCGTCAGGAGGGACCGGCCGGTCGCCGGCTCGCGCGTCTCGCGCGCCTCGCCGGTCCCGGGCTGCCAGTCCGCGAGGAACGAATCGAGCCAGCCGCCGGCCTCGCCGGCGGAGTGTCCCTGGGTCTCAGGCGCGGTCGTGGCCATCGTCGGCTCCTTCCGGGGGGCGAGCTGCGGCAGTGAATCGCTCCGCGTACGTTCTCGGGGCGTTGGCGACCTCCGCACGGCGGCCGGTCGCCGGATCGCGCCAGACGGGGCCGCGGGCGAGGACCGCGTCGATCAGGCCTTCCTCGATGTAGGACGGCACCTCCCACGACCGGAGCGAGAGCGCGATCTGGCCGGGGTAGCCGATCCGATCGCGGACGCCCTTGTCGGTGTAGTAGGCGGCGACGATCGTGAGCTGGAGGGCGCCTAGCGCGCCGGGGTCGCGCTCGGCGAGCGCGGCGAGGCGTTCGCCGGGCTCGTCCGCCAGGCCCGCATCGAGCGCGCTCCGGACCGGCTCGATGAGGTCCGGCCGGGCGGCGAACACGAACCGCAGCCGGTTGTCGGTCAGGACGTCGGCGGCGGAGGGCATCCCGTGGGCAGCGGGGATCAGGTGATCGGCGACGGCGGCCAGGCGAGCTCGCTCCTCGGCGCCCAGGACGGGCGCTGCCTCGAGCGTCATGCCGGCACCTGCTGCTCGAACCGCGTCTCGACCATGTGGTCCGCCGCCCGCAGGGCGATCGAGACGATCGTGGACGTGGGGTTCACCCCGGACGACGTCACGAAGCACGAGCCGTCCACGACGTACAGGTTCGGGACGTCGTGGGTCCGGTTCCATCGATCCAGGACGGACGTCTTCGGGTCGTCACCCATCCGCGCCGTCCCCAGGAGGTGCCAGCCGCTGTACCGCATCAGCCGGTCGACCTCGATCTTGTAGGCGCCGGCGGCGTCCATCGACTCCTTCGCCCGCTCGATGTGGAAGTCCAGCATCCGCCGGGCGTTATCGGCCATCGTGTAGTGGATCTCCGGCGCGGCGATCCCCGACGAGTCGGTCACCGAGCCCGACAGGACGACTCGGTTCGCCTCGTCCGGGAGGTCTTCGGCGAAGAGGCCCCAGTTCGCGCCGTGGCCCAGGTGCGTCTTCACGTGGGTGTGGTGCTCGGGGCCCCAGGCCTGCTCGCCGGCCCGGCTCGGGAGGGCCGTGTTGATCGGTCCGCCGGTGGGCGCCAGGCCCCAGCGCGCGCCGCGAACGAAGCCCCGCTTCTCGTCGGTCTCATAGAACTCGAGGCTCTCGATCAGGTCGCCGAACTGGCCGGCCCAGCTCATCAGCGGCTCCTCGAAGAGCCCGGCGACGTTCGCGAAGGGGTGCATCATCAGTCGCTTGCCGACCAGGCCCGAGGAGTTCGCGAGGCCGTCCGCGTCGCCGTTTCGACCCGACAGGAGCAGCAGCCGCGGCGTCCCGATCGCGTTCGCCGCGAGGACGACGACCTGGGCCGGCTGGAAGTGCTCGGCTCCGTCCCGATCGATCCAGGTGGCGCCGGTCGCGAGCCCCTGGGCGTTCGTCTCGATCTTGCTGACGCGCGCGCCGGTGACCAGCTTCGCACCGAGCCCAATCGCCTTGGGCCAGTGGGTGAGATCGGTCGATGCCTTCGCGCCCTCGTTGCAGCCGGACTGGCACGTGGACCGCTGGACGCAGGGGCGGCGTCCGTCATAGGCGACCGAGTTGATCGAGTTGAACTCGGGCCACCAGTGCCAGCCGAGCTTCGTCATCCCGCGGGCGATCTTCATCCCTGCCGCACCGATCGGGAGCGGCGGCATCGGGGCGTCCTCGGTGTCCGGCGGGTAGGCCGGGTCGCCGGGCAGGCCGCTGATCCCGAACTGCTTGTCCGTCCGGTAGAAGTACGGCAGGAGCTCGAAGTAATCGATCGGCCAATCGTCAGCGATCCCGTCGAGGCTCCGGACCCGGAAGTCACTCGGCAGGGCCCGCGGCCAGGCGCCGGCGAAGATGATCGTCGAGCCGCCGACCGCGTTGTACATCAGCGGCGAGACCGGGGTGTCGTCCTCGACGATCGGGTAGTCGCGCTCGAGGCCGCGGATGTTCGGGCTCGTCGCCCAGTCCTTGCGCGCCTTGAGCTCCCAGTCGAGCTTGTTGCCCGGGTAGTCGGCCCGGTCGAGCCAGTCACCCTGCTCCAGGCAGATGACCTTGAAGCCGGCCTCGGCGAGCCGCAGCGCGACGACCCCGCCGGACGCGCCGGCGCCGATGATCAGGACGTCTGCGGGTTCGGTCGCCACGGGCTGCCTCCTCGGGGAGTGACGGGCGCGTCGACGGGTCGTGGGACTCGATAGTAAACGTTTGCTGTCTGGGCTGCGCGGCGGGGCTCGCGGCGCTGTTTCACCACGCCCCACAACGAGCGTCTGGCGGTCGGCCCAGCGGTCCGGTGTTCGGCCTGCTGAAACAACCGTCGGGTGAATGGCCTTCCGAGGGCGGCTCGCCGCGGTCCGGCCGCCCGATGTGGGTCCTGGTGAAACAGGTCCCGCCGGGGCCGGGTCAGCGCTCCGCGGCGACTCCCGCGGGCTCGCGCAGGAGCCCGACCTCGCGGAGGACCGTTGCGAGATGCGCCCGCTCGGCGTCCGAGATCCCGAGGAGCGGTTTCCGGACGTGGACCTGCTCGAGACCGGGCACGGCAAGGATGTTCAAGCATTCCTTCAGCCGGACCCGGTAGTCGCCCACCGGGCGGGCGAACACGACGTCCGCCAGGCGCTGGACGCGCTTGCCGAGGGCGCGCGCCTCGTCCATCCGGCCGGCGTTCCAGGCGTCGATCATGTCGACCTGCTCGCGTGTCATCACCGCGCCGAAGCCGATGAGCGCGCCGGTCGCGCCGAGCATGAAGGACTCGAGGATGAAGTTGTCGTTGCCGGTCAGGAGCGTGATCTTCCGCGGCAGCTCCTCGAGGAGGCGGGCCGTGTCGATGAACCGGCGCGCGTCGAAGGACGCCTCCTTGATGGCCACGACGCCATCGACGGCGGCCATCGCGCGGAGCGTGTCGGGCTCGAAGTTCAGCCCGGCGAGGGCCGGCTGCAGCTGGAACAGGATGAGCGGCAGCCCGACGTCCGCGATCGCCTCGTGGTACTGGACGGGGACGCGCGGATCGAGCGGCTCGCTCAGGTAGGCCGGGATCGGGAAGACGAGGAAGGCGTCGGCGCCCGCGTCGCGGAAGCGCTTCGCCTGGCTGACCGCCGCCTCCGTGGACGGCCCGGCCAGGCCGGCGACGATCGGCAGGTCCGTCGTGTCGTTGACGATCTCGAGGATCCGGACCTTCTCGTCGACCGTCAGGTGCGGGCCCTCGCCGGTGTCCACGTTGATCGCCAGGGCGACGGGACCCTGCCCGGCGATCCAGCCGATGTACCGCCGGAGTGCCGGCTCGTCGATCCGGCCGTCGGCGTCCATCGGCAGGACCGTCGCGGGGATGAGGCCGTCGAGATTGAGCGTCATGCCGGGAGAGTAATCGTTTTCTGGCGAGGCTGGCGTGTCGGATCGGCCGAAATGTTCGATCATCGATCAAACGACGAGGAGACCCATGGCCCAGCTCGACATCTTCCGCCTGGACGGCCGCGTGGCCCTGATCGCCGGCGGCGGCGGCGCGATCGGTGGCGCGATCGCCGAGGCGTTCGCAGGCGCCGGCGCGCAGGTCGTCGTGGCCGGACGGAAGCAGGAGACGCTCGACGCGACGGTCGGCCGGATCCAGGCCGCAGGCTCGGAAGGCGTCGCGGTCGTCGCCGACGCGACGGTGGAAGCCGACGCCGACCGGATGGTCACCGCGGCGAAGGACCAGTTCGGCCGGCTCGACATCGTCGTCAACGCCGTCGGCGGCGGTGCCGGGGACGCCCTCCACCCGGCGGAGGACTACCCGCGCGATCGCTGGGACTGGATCATGGAGCTCAACCTGCGGAGCACGATCATCCCGACCCAGGCGGCGGTTCGAGCGATGATCGAGGCGGGTCACGGCGGCGCGGTCCTCAATCTGTCGTCCGTGCGGGCGAACCTGGGGATCAACGCCGGATATTCGGCCTACGTCGCCGCCAAGGGCGCCATTTCGTCCTTGACCCGGCAATGGGCGACCGAATGGGCGAAATACGGGATCCGGGCGAACGCGATCATGCCGACGTTCGTGGACACGCCCCAGGTCGCGTCCCTGCTGTCGAATCCGGACTTCAAGAACGGGATCGTGAACCGCATCCCGTTGCGGCGGATCGGCCAGCTCAGCGATCTCGTGGGCCCGGCCATCTTCCTCTGCTCCGACGCCGCGGCGTTCGTGACCGGCCAGGTGCTCGGGATCGACGGCGGGCTCACCGCCACCCAGTAGGAGTCACTGCCCATGTCGACCGCCCCGCTCGAGCTCGAGCAGGTCACCCCGAACATCTTCACGACGACGGCGCTCCGGGGCTGCAATCCCAGCTTCGTCGTCACGTCCGCCGGCGTCGTCTGCATCGACACGCCGCAACTGCCCACGAAGGCCGTCGCGATGCGCCAGGCTGCCGAAACCCACGGCCCCATTCGGTACCTGATCAACACCGAACATCACGTCGACCACATCTTCGGGAACTACTGGTACCGCGGCGCCGGCGAGATCGTGAACCACCGGGCGCTGTGGGACATCTTCATGGACCCGAACGCGGCGCTCGATCCGTTCGCCTACGCGCTCGAGGCGATCCCGACCGACGACCCCGAAGGTGCCGCCCTCCTGCCCGATCGCGACGACTACTACGCGAACCTGCCGCGCGGCACCGTCGTGTTCACCGGCGACCTGACGCTGCGCGTCGGCGATCACACGATCCGCTGCCTCTGGACGCCGGGTCACACGCCCGGGCAGCTCGCGGTGCACGTGCCGGAGGAGCGGACCGTCTTCACGGGCGACACGATCTTCTCAGGCTGCCAGACGTGGCTGATGACCTCGGACGTCGACCAGTGGCTCGAGGCGCTCGAGCGAATCCGCGCCCTCGACGATGTCGATTACGTCGTCCCCGGTCACGGCCCCGTCGTGGACCTCAAGTACGTCGAGACGCAGCGCGCGGTGCTGATGACGTGGAAGGCAGCCGTCGCGGATGCGGTTGCGCGTGGGCTGTCCCGCGAGGAGACGATCGCCAGTGTCCGGTTCGACCACAAGTTCGGCCCGGTCGACGTCGGGCAGGGCTACATGATGGATCACATCCAGAACAACAACGCCGGCTCGCTCTGGGACAAGCTGACCGCGACGGCCTACGCGAACGGCCGGTAGCGCGCGCGGCGCGAGGTCGAACTGAGACGTCCGCTGGCTGTTTTACCCATGTAAAGTAATGACGTGCCTGACGCTGCCACGGACCGATCGGTCCTGAACGACCTGGAGCGGATCGTCGTCGCGTCGGTCGCGATCACGGCCCGGGCCCTGGCCGACGTCGGGCCGGACCTGACCCTGATCCAGTGGCGGGTTCTGGTGCTGGTCGACCGGCCCCTCGGGATGCCGGTCGGCGCGATTGCCGCGGCCTTGGGCGCGAAGATCGCGGCGACGAGCCGGTTGATCGGCCGGATCCGCGCCCGCGGCCTGGTCGAGACTCGGCGGAGCGACGACGACGCCCGTGTCGTCCTCGTCTCGCTGACGGACCGCGGCCTGGCCGTTCGGCGGCGCGTCGTGAACCGCCGCCGGCGAGCGTTGCGCTCGGCAATCGCCGATGCGCGCCTCCCGGCCGACGCGGCGTCCACCCTCGATCGTCTGGCCCTCGTGCTCGAGGCCCTCGGATGAGCCGCCTCGTCGGCCTGCGTCAGCGAATTCGCGCGGCCGAGTACCTCCGCAAGTGGGTCATCCTGGGCATCGTCATCGGGCTGATCAGTGGCGTGGGTGCCGTGATCTTCTTCCAGGCGCTGGAGCTGGCGACCCGATTCTTCCTCGGTGTTCTCGCGGGCTTCGTGCCGGCGTCGCCTGCCGGCGAAGGGGGTCAGCCGATCACGTCGGCCGCGCGGCCGTGGGCGATCCCGCTGGTTGTCGCATTCGGCGGGCTCATCTCGGGGATCATCGTCTTCCGTCTGGCGCCCGAGGCGGAAGGCCACGGCACCGACGCGGCCATCGCGGCGTTCCATCACGGCGCCAGGCGGATCCGGGCGAGGATCCCGCTCGTCAAGCTCGTCGCCTCCGCGATCACGATCGGTTCGGGCGGCTCGGGTGGGCGCGAAGGGCCGACGGCTCAGATCGGAGCCGGGTTCGGATCGTGGCTGGCTCGCGCGTTGGACCTGGATGCCCGCGATGCGCGGATCGCCGTCGCCTGCGGGATGGGCGCAGGGATCGGCGCGATCTTCCGCGCGCCGCTCGGCGGTGCGGTGCTGGCGGCCGAGATCCCCTACCGCGACGACGTCGAATCGGACGCGCTGGTCCCCGGGTTCGTCGCCTCGATCGTGGCGTATTCGGTGTTCGGCGCCGTCGAAGGCTACGTCCCGATCTTTGGCAGGATCGCCGGCGCCGGCTTCACGGATGCCCGTCAGCTCGTCTACTACGCGCTCATCGGGTTGGCGGCGGGCGCGGTGGGTCGCCTCTACGTGGCTGGCTTCTATGGCGCCGCGCGCTGGTTCGGGCGCTGGCGCGTGCCTCGGCTGGTGCGGCCGGCGATCGCCGGCTTCGCGGTGGGGCTCATCGGCCTCGTCGTCCCGGGCGCGCTCGGCACTGGTTACGGGTGGGTGCAGGCGGGCCTCGACCGGAGCGTCCTCCTCGGCCTGCCCCTCTGGGTGGTCCTCGCGTTGCCGTTCGTGAAGATCGTGGCCACCTCGTTGTCGGTGGGCTCGGGTGGCTCGGGCGGGATCTTCGGCCCCGGCATGGTCATCGGCGGCCTGCTCGGCGCCTCGCTCTGGCGCCTGCTCATGCCGATCGCCCCGGCCGTCCCCGACGACCCGTCGGGGTTCGTGATCGTCACGATGATGGCGCTGTTCGGGAGCGTCGCTCACGCGCCGCTGGCGGTGATGCTGATGGTCGCCGAGATGACGGACAGCCTCGCGATGCTGGCGCCGGCGATGCTGGCGATCGGCGTGGCAAGCCTGGTCGTGGGCGACCGAACGATCTATCGCTCGCAGATTCGGAGTCGGGCGGAGTCGCCGGCCCATCGATTCCGCTTCGCGCTGCCACTCATGGCATCGATCTCGGCGGGCCACGCCTCGCGTCGGCCGCGGCTCGTCCTCCATGCCGACGATACGGCGGAGGTCGCTCGGAGCCGGCTTGCGGCGAGCCGGCTTCCCGGCGCACCCGTCCTCGGTCGTGGGCGGACGCTCAAGGGAGCCGTCTCGCTGGACGATCTCGCTGCCGTACCCGCGACGACCACCCTCGGAGAGCTCCCGCTCGACGGCCCGGTCGTGACGGTCGACGATGGGCTCGACGATGCGCTCGCCCAGCTCGCCGATGCCCACCGGTCATGGGCACCGGTCACGCACAACGACGAGCTCGTCGGAATCGTGTCGGTGGGCGACGTTCTCTCGGCCTACCGGAGCGCGTTGGCCGCGAACGTGCGTCAGGTCCGATCGGCGGGCCCGGCCGGCGCGATGGTCGAGGCCGAGGTCGCGGCTCGATCGGTCCTGGCCGGACGAGCCGTGGCCGCCGCGCCCTGGCCGCGCGAGACCGTCCTCGTGTCGATCGCCCGGGGGGACCGCGTCATCGTCCCGCGCGGCGACGTCATCCTCGAGGCGGGCGACCTGCTGACGATCTACGTGACCCCGACGGCACGCGAGTCATTGGCGGCGGTGTTGTCGACGCCCCTCGCCGAAATCGCGACGCCCTGACCACGGCGACCGGCACCCCCATCGCTATCGACCCTGCGTGATCGCGTCGACGAGCTGGCTCGTCGTCGCATCGAGGTAGAGCTCCTCGATCCCCTCCGGGCCTGACAGGTCGATCCGCCACACGACGCGATCCGGCGGACGCTGCGGGTCTGCCGGGTCCCCCGGGTCGTGCGCGGCGCCGCGCCAGAGGTCGGCATACCGACCGAGCTGGACCTCCCCGACGGTCCACGGCCCGTGGATGCTCGTCAGGCGCTCGGCCGCCTCCACCGCCAGGGCCCGCGGGTCCACGGAGGGCCGGTCGGGCGGATTCGCGCACCCCGCGACCAGCGCGAGCACGACGCCCGCGACCAGGGGGGCGAGGCGGCGCGAGACCGTCAAGGAGCCCAGGGTGCCGGGAGATGCGTGATCGGCTCGTGGTTCGGGCGGACGTCGGGCTGGAGTGACGGGTCGGCCATCGCGACGTAGCGGGGCTCGAGACCGAGCTCCTTCAGGACGATGTTCCGGCCCTGAGCGATGCCCGCGGCCTTGTACGACGAGATCGTCCGGTTGAAGCCCTGGCGGCCGAAGCCGCAGTCGCTCGACAGGATCAGCTTCTCGGCCGGGATCACCTCGAGCGCGCGCCTGGCGCGACCGGCGACGGTCTCCGGCAGGTCGGCCTGGAGCTGGCGATGGCTGACCACGCCAACCGCGATCTTCTTCGGGAGGTTGTTGGCGTACGGCTTGAACAGGTCGATCTGGGCGAGCTCGTTCTCCGTTGCCTCGATCGTCCAGACGTCGCCCTTCAGGCGATTCAGGTAGATGTCGATCGAGTTCTCGTACGACTCGCCGCTGTACACCTTCTGCATGTTGGGATTGCCCCAGCAGGTGTGGATCCACAGCTCGACATCGTCGAGCCCCTCCACCTCGTGGTTGAACGCCTCGACCATGAAGTCGAGCAATTCCTTCTGCTCGGGGTGGAAGCAGGCCGTGAAATGGATCGTCGGTTCCTCGATCTGGATGACCTTCGCGCCGGCGGCAGCGAGCTGGCGCAATTCCTGGTTCATCGCCGTCGACATGTCCCAGATCAGCTGCTTCTTGTCGTCCTGCGAATAGTCCGGGGTGTGACTGTCGAGGAAGATCGCAAGCACCTGCGACGAGCACGAGCCGAATTTCACGGGTTTTCCGGACGCGGCCCGAGCCTGCGCAATTCGCCACAATTTCGCGTATTCGAGCGGGTTCTTCGGGTCGTGCTCGACCTTGCCCACGACGCGCGGCCAGCGCCACGTCGTCTCGATCTCGTTCATGAGCGTCCCGGGCTGGAACGCGAGCAGCCCGTCGCGTGAGTCGTCGTACTGGAGCTCCTCGTGCTCCAGGCCCTTCCAGCGCTGGAGGGGATAGTGGTGCCACGACCGCCCCGCGAAGTCCTCGTCCAGGTGGTAGTCGCCGTTCGTGAGAATGTCGAGGCCGGCCCGCTCCTGGTCGGCGATCACCGTCGCGTGCGCATCGAGGAACTGCTCGCGGAACCGGACGTCGAGGAGCGCCGTGTCGAGCGGACGGCCCCACAGCCCTTGGTCGTACCAGCGCGGCCGCGGCCACGAGCCGGTGACGGTGGCGGGGAGCATCAGGTCCTTGGTGGCAGTGAGCATCGAGCGAGTGCCTCCTCGTGGGCCGGCCGTGGGCGAGTGTTCCCGAGGATAGGGCCCCGAACGTCAGTGGACCGGCACCGCCTCGAACAGCGTCATGACGCCGGCAACGCCCTTCAACTCGACCTGCCCGACGTCTGTGAACCGGACGTCGACGTCGGCCGCGGCATCGATCACGGCCTGACTCACGAGCACCTGGCCCGG